>JBJTGN010000342.1:0-1907 GCA_046093905.1 Actinomycetota bacterium | reverse complement strand
CTCGAACGTGTGGGAGCACCCGGCCCTTCGGGGCAAGGAGCGCTACAAGGGCTCGATGCAGAGGTCTGCACCGCGTACGTACAAGCCGACCGCTCAGTCGAGCACCCATCTGAACCAGAAGCCTTTGGTGTTCATGCGCCGCATGGTGAGTGCCTGCACGAACCCGGGCGATGTTGTTTGGGAGCCCTTCGGTGGTCTCTGCTCAGCGAGCGTTGCCGCCATCGAACTTGGCAGAAACAGTTACGCAGCCGAACCGGTTCCGACCTTCGCAGACCTGTCCCGTGAACGGCTGAGCGAGACGCAAGCCATCGCCCCTCTAGTTTCGATCCAGTCCGTGCGGAGCTCATCGGGCAGTCCAGCAAAGACGCAAGAGGAACTGGATTTCGCCGACGAGGCCTAGAGGCTGTCGTACACGCCAGCGATGACCTTCTCGGCCGCCTTTCGGTCGGAGTCCGTCTCTGACGACAGGTCCTTCAGGAGTTTCGCCCACATCTTCAGAGTGCGCTCCCTTGCCCTGCTGGACAGGATCGCTGACTTGAAGCGCTCAATGTCGTCGTTGTCGATGCGGTCGACCTTGGCGAAGTTCGTGTCCAGGCGGTAGGGGAACTGTCCCATCAGTAGCGCGGCTAGGGCTTGCTCGACGGGTGAGTTCGGATGCTTCACGTCGCGCTGGGCGGCTCTCACGATGGCCTGAGCCGATGCTTTGTCTTTCGCGTTCGTGCTCTGCCACTTGTATCCAGCGACATTGGTCTGCTGGAGATTGCGCGTCCGTGCCGTTGTGTCACGCGGCTCTACGATCAGGTAGTCCGGCGGTTTGTGGTAGTGCCGGTCGCGGGATTGCGCGACTTCGTTGGCGTCGACAATCAGCACGTCGAGGACCTGCGGAGTTCCGTAGACGATGTGGGACATCATCCAAGCGACGATGACGACCTTGATGTTCTTCGTGTTGAGGAGGTTCTGGCTCTCACGAAAGCGTCCCGTCAACTCGGTACTTAGCGCGTACCAGGCCTTGACCTCGAATCCGTAGCCGGTGTTCCTGCCAGCACTGTCGAAGAGTGCCGCATCCGGGAAGTCCGGGTCCTGACGCTTCCAAGTGAAGTCGAGCGGTGCGTCCTCCCGCAGGATGTCAATGATCCGAGCCTCCAGGAGGTTCCCGATCATGGGCGAGAGCTTCGACACGACCTTGCCGAGGAGGATCGCCTCGTCCGAACCGAGGCTGCTCACTGCGAGGGTGTCTATCGAATGCCCGGCTAGGCCACGAAGGACGCCCTCGGCACGCTTCATCTCTGCTGCTGGGTCAGTCACGGTCCCCCCCCGGTCGACTGTCGAATGTTCTCGACGCGTGGACTCACGGTGGACACAAAATGTCTCCGCAAGCAGGCGTCTACAGCGTGTGAACGATACTCACCGCCGCTGACATGCCTCACGAAATCGCACGGTTCAGGTCCGTGTACTCGAAAGGGTGTGGGGGTTCAACTCCCCCCTCGCGCACCAAAGCGAAAGGCCCCGCCTCAAAGAGCATGAGGCCGGGGCCTTGGACATCTGCGGTCGCCACACCGGAGGACGCGACCGCCGCGGCTTCGCAAAGGTTCCGCCCGCCCTACATCCTCCTGAGCCTCGTGGCGACGATGGCGATGACCTCGCAGGTCCCGTGGGGAACGCTGGTTCCTTCCGCCTGAGGCCTGTTCCAGATGCAGGAGGCCCCGTATCCTCGCGTGGTGCGCATGGCGATCGGAACTCGCAAGGGGCTGTGGACCGCGGTTGGCGGAGCGGACGGCTGGGAACTGAGCCAACCGCTGAAGGACATGGCGGAGTTCGCGGCCGTCGCGTGGATGCCGCGCCAGGCTGCCCCGCCTCGACTGCTCGTCGGTGCCCGCAGTTGGTTCTGGGGTCCGACGGTCTTGACC
>JBJTGN010000341.1:0-5900 GCA_046093905.1 Actinomycetota bacterium | reverse complement strand
GGTACTCGTCGGCACGATGTTGATGGCCGCAGCACGGGCTCGACGCAAGTCCTTGTGCGGACCATCCACGAGTGACTGATCGCCCGTGTACGCATGGACTGTCTGCATCAGGCCCTGATCCACGCCGAAGTTGTCATCGAGAACTTTCACCAGAGGAACGAAGCAGTTGGTGGTGCAACTCGCATTCGAAATGACTTTGTGCGTCTTGGCATTGAAATCGCGGTGATTGACTCCGTACACGAAGGTTGCATCAGCGTTGTCACATGGCGCAGAAACGATGACGAGTGGCGCGCCTCCCTCGAGATGCTGAGCGGCAGCGTCTCGCTTGGTGAAGATTCCCGTGCTCTCGATCACGACATCGACACCGAGATCCCCCCATGGCAGAGCCTTCGGATCACGTTCGCTGAGAACGCGGATTTCCTTGCCGTCCACGCTGATACCACTCTTCGTCGCCTTGATCGTCAACGGCAATTGGCCCATCACCGAGTCGTACTTCAGGAGGTGCGCCATCGTCTCGAGTGATCCGAGGTCGTTCACTGCAACGATCTCGATATCGGCCTTCAACTCACGGGCAGCGCGAAAGAAGTTGCGCCCGATACGGCCGAATCCGTTGATACCCACGCGTACGGTCATGGCTGGTCCTTTCGAAAGATGACAATTCCGAGAATCGTGCTCCTCCGAAACTAGTCGCAGGCGACGCGACGGGCGGAGTTCCCCACAGTCCCCGGACTTACGTGCGGGACAGATCTCGGTGATTCACCCGCACCGGTTGACCCGTCTCACGAATACGTGCGGCGATTTCCTCGGCGATGGCAACGGACCGATGTCGACCACCCGTACAGCCAATGGCGATGGTCAGGTAGCTCTTGCCCTCGGTGTTGTATCGAGGAAGGACGGCCCCGATCAGACCTGACAGCTTCTCGAGGAATTCGCTGGCTTCAGGTCGATCGAGCACATACTCCCGCACGGGAGGATCGAGCCCCACGAGGGGCCGCAAGACTTCGTCCCAGTGCGGATTGGGCAGAAACCGAACGTCCATGACGATGTCGGCATCCATCGGAAATCCGTACTTGTAACCGAACGACTCGACCGCCACCTGGAGACGTTCGTGGACTTCATGATCGAACGAGCCGAGAACTTTCGACTTCAACTGGTGAACGTTGAGATCGGTTGTGTCGATGACGAGATCGCAATCACCTTTCATCGGTTCGAGGAGTGACCGCTCCAATTCGATCGCCTCGAGAAGTCCGGAAGCCTCGGCCGCCAGGGGATGTCGCCGGCGCGAGGCCTCGTATCGCTTGACCAATTCGCCGTTCGACGCATCGAGGTAGAGCACTCGCACCCGATGGCCGCTACCTCTCATGTTCGCCACTTTCGGCATCAGTTCGAGATGCTGTCGTCCGGCAACGAGAGCAAGTCTCTCGATTCCCGAACCAGGAACACTGGCCAATTCGACGATGGTGTCCACGAGTGAGGTGGGCAAGTTGTCGACGACATACCAGCCAAGGTCCTCGAGGACTGCGGCTGTCGCCGAACGACCGGCGCCGGACAGTCCGGTGATCACCAAGATGTCGGCCACGACTTCACACTACTAAGAGTTCGCTTCGACGAGCTGGCAACGAGAATTCGCCTCAGTCTCGCTTCACGCTTCTTAGATACAGCAGCCGCGGAATGGTGGCTGCTGCTTCGTACTCGGCGGCACGAGCAAGAAAGCCTGCTGGCGGAGCAGGCTCGAGCATCCGCTCGATGAACAACCCGCTCTCGATCAAGGCGTTGACGTATCGGCTGAGAGGACGGTGGATGAACGGAATGAACACATCCTTCTCCACCTCCTCGATCGACAAGTCCTCCACCCGGTACGGACCGATCCTCCAGTACTGCTCAGGAGGGTCCAGGATCTGATCGTCGATCCATCCGCTGCCTGGTGTCTGCAGCAACGGGTGATTGAGGAAGAAGCAGAATCGACCCCCAGGAGCCAGAACCCGGGAGACCTCTGCAATCGCATCATCGACATCTTCGATGTGCTCGAACACGAGACAAGCGACGACTGCATCGAAGGATTCATCGGCGAAGGGAAGACGATGGGCCGAGGCTCGGGCAACTTTCACTCCGCCGGCTCGTTCCGTTGCGACGACCACCTGATTCCAGGTCGGGTCGACACCGACGACGAATTCCGATCCCAGACTCACTGCGAGACGGGCAACCTGACCATCACCGCAGCCCACATCGAGAACCCGCTTCATTCCCTCGAGTTCGTCTGCTGCCAGAGGCAGAATCTGCTCGACGTACTCGGGATCAGCTCCTTCGGTGAAACCCTCGATCCACCAAGAGGCATGATGCTCCCACAATCCGTCGCCGTCGTTTCGGGTCACGAGTCGAGGCTACGGACAACTACCGTTCGGATGTGACCTCTCGCCTTTCGTTCTCGCTGTGGCCATCCCCTGAACGCGACTGGGACGAAATCAGAAGTCTCGCTCAGTACGCGGATACTGCTGAGTGGCACTGCCTGTGGTACGCCGACCACTTCATGCCCAACACCGGTGACGAATCGATCATCGACGGCAACGTGTACGAGTGCTGGAGCGTGATCGCCGCCATCACTGCTGTCACATCTCGGCTGCGGATTGGCTCTCTCGTCTCCCCCACAACTGTTCGCCACCCCGCAGTCCTTGCGAATACTGCGGCAACCGTCGATCGACTCGGTCACGGACGACTCGTTCTCGGCATTGGTGCAGGCTGGCAGATCAACGAGCACCGCGCCTATGGAATCGATCTTCTCGACGCCAAAGACCGCGTCGACCGGTTCGAGGAAGCGATTCAGATCGTGCGATCACTCCTGGACAACGACAGCACGACATTTGCTGGCAAGCATTTTTCGATCATCGACGCGCCATGTCAGCCTCGCCCAATTCAGAGCCCGCTCCCCATCCTGGTCGGCACAGGTGGACCGCGCATGTCCCGCATCACTGCCATGCACGCCGATGAATGGAACACATGGGGCGACGTGAAGGGGGCTTCAGAACGTCTTGCAACGATCCGGCGAGCATGTGAGTCGATCGGTCGTGACCCGGCGACGCTGCGGACATCTGCCCAGGCACTGTTCTTCCTCGTCGACGACGCAGCCACAGCAGCCAAGATCCTCGAGAATGCCTCATCGGGCCGCCCCATGGTCGTCGGTGACGCACACCAGATCGCTGCAGCTCTGTCGTCGTATCACCAAGAGGGCTTCGACGAGATCATCATTCCCGACTTCACCCTCGGGTCTACACCGTCTGCTCGACGGGAGATGTACGAGAGATTCGCGACCGAAGTACTTCCGCTCGTCTCGTGATTCACGGCGACGACGAGTCGGTCGAGTCGCCTCCATCGGGATGAAAACGGGCATACACGGCGCGCGCCACATCATCGGGCAGCCACGACACAGCGAGCAACTCTTCCAGCGTTGCAGCTTTGATTACTTTCACTCCTCCCATCGTCTGAACGAGTCGCTTGCGACGTGCTTCACCGAGCCCATCGATGCCCTCGAGAGAACTTGCGACCATGCGCTTGTTCCGCAATTCCCGGTGATATGCATTGGCGAATCGGTGAGCTTCGTCCCGAATGCGTTGCAACATGAACAGGGCCTCACTCCCGCGTGGAACGTCCACGGGTTCCGACCGTCCCGGCACGTACACCTCTTCGAACCTCTTGGCCAGCGCCGCAATGGGAATCTCATCTGCAAGGCCGAGCGAACGCACCACCCGCTCTGCCACCGCAAGTTGTCCCTTGCCACCATCGACGAGCAACAACTGAGGTGGATACGAAAACTTTCCGGGCTTCTTCTCCACTGGTGCGGCAGCGTCTTCGCTTTCCGACGTGACGAGAGCGGAGTCCAGTGCTCGGTCCTGATCTTCGAGGTACGCCTGAAGGCGACGAGTCAGTACTTCTTCCATCGCCGCGTAATCATCGTTTCCGGCAACGTTCTTCACCTTGAAACGGCGATACTCGCGCTTTGCAGGAATGCCGTCTTCGAGAACGACCATCGACCCGACATAGTCGGTGCCTTGCAGGTGAGCCATGTCATAACACTCGATCCGCAAGGGTGCTTCGGGGAGACGAAGGATTTCCTGAAGTTCGGTCAATGCTCTGCTTCGACTGTTGTGATCACTCGACCGTCGCATCTTGTGACGATGGAACTCTTCGGTGGCATTTCGCGTCGCGAGTTCAAGCAGCTCCTTCTTCGTGCCACGCTGGGGTATGCGGACCTCGACGCGCGTCGTTCGCAGAGTCGACAGCCACTCCTCGTACGTTGCCACATTGAGAGGCGACGATGGCATGAGAACCACCTTCGGAATCCCCTGAACCGGCTCTTCGCCGTACAGCAACTCCAAGATCTGATCAGCCAGACGCTCGGCGGGCAGATCGTCCACTTTGTCGAAGATGAATCCCTTTCGCCCGACGACACGGCCGTTGCGAACATAGAAAACCTGGATCGCTGCTTCGAGTTCGTCATCGCACACTCCGATGACGTCGATGTCTTCATCTTTTTCCCCGACGATCTGTTGCTTCTCCATGGCTCGGCCCACCGACTGCAAGCGATCTCGCAAGCGCGCGGCCCGCTCGAATTCGAGGGCTCTCGAAGCTTCCTCCATATCGCTTCGCAGACGATCGACCACATCGTCGGTCTCCCCTTCGAGAAAACGACAGAATTCGCTCACCATCTGCGAGTAGTCGTCCGCAGTCACCTCACCCACGCATGGCCCACTGCATTTCTCGATATGGAAGAGCAGACATGGACGGCCCAAGCGCTGGTGTTGATTGAACTTGCCCTGACTGCATGTTCGAATCGGGAAGGTGCGAAGGAGGAGGTCCAGCGTCTCTCGGATCGCATGAGAGTGGGGATAAGGGCCGAAATATCTCGTCCCCTTGCGCTTTTGTCCGCGCATCACCACAGCTCGTGGCCACTGCTCGTCGACGGTGACCGCCAGCAGCGGATAGCTCTTGTCGTCGCGTAGGCGGATGTTGAAGCGCGGGCGATGTTCCTTGATCAGGTTGTATTCGAGAATCAGTGCCTCGACTTCGTTGCGAACAGTGACCCACTCGACTGACGTGGCTGTGGCCACCATCTGTGCTGTACGCGGATGCAGTTGAGCCGGATCCTGGAAATAATTCGCGAGTCGCTGGCGCAGGCTCGATGCCTTCCCCACGTAGATCACGCGACCCTGGGCGTCCTTGAACAAGTAGGAACCTGGCGAGTCGGGAATGGACGCGGGCTTCGTGATCATGTCGGATCTACGCCATGGATCGGGGTCGGACTCTGACTCGTGTCGCCCATACGGTGAAGAGCAGTACACCAGCGAGAATCGCGGATGCATCCGCGCGGAGGTGGTAGCCGAAAGATTGCTTCACGAAACCCGATGACAAAGCTGCCGCTCCGCCGAAGAAGCTCATCGCAAGATCAGCAGTCCCCTGAACTTCCACTTTGGATTCCGCTCGCACAGATTCGCTCACGAGTGTTGTTCCTGCGATGAGTCCAATGCTCCAACCGACACCGAGCAACAACAGACCGATGAACATCAGAGCGAGCACGTACCCGGCAATCACTGTCGACACGATGCCTCCTCCAAGGACAACGGCTCCGATCTCGATGGCCCGCAAACGTCCGACCCGATCCGTGAATCGGCCGATCCACGGTGACAACCCGTACATGCCGACGATGTGAAGTGCGACGACCGATGCCGACAGATCAGCGTGACCATGGTCCTTCATATGAGGAGGTGTCATCGTCATCACAGCCACCATCGTCGCTTGCGAGATGACCATTGCCGCCACGCCCACCATCGCCAGATGTGATTCACGTATGGCGGAAACGGATTCGCGAACTTGTCGACGCAGAGGAATCGACATGCCGAGTGCATGGA
>JBJTGN010000340.1:0-2577 GCA_046093905.1 Actinomycetota bacterium | reverse complement strand
GTTCAACAAGATCGTGTCCTATCTCGAAAACCTGAAAGTGATCTGAGGAACCACCATGGCAATCAACTCCGTCTGGGTATTCGCACAAGTCCAAGGTGGCGCTCCCACCACGGGCACGCTCGAACTGCTGACCAAGGCACGTGCACTGTCGTCCAACGTCGCCGCCTTCGTCGGTGGTGACGCATCGGCCGTCGCCGGCACGCTCGGCGAGTACGGCGCGACCAAGGTCTATGCAACCGGCGACCTCGCGGGCAAGCTGCCCGGACCGGCCGTCTCGGGTGCGATGAAGGCCGTGATCGACGGTGGCGACTCACCGAGCGTCATCATGTTCCCGCAGAACTACGAAGGCCGTGACGTCATGTCGCGCCTGTCGGTGAAGCTCGACAAGACCGTGCTCACGAACAACGTCGACATCGCAGATTCCGCCGACGGCGTCGTTGCCACGACTCCGATCTTCGGTGGCAACCTGCTCGTCACCACCGCCTTCACCGGCGCCGGCCCACACCTCGTGTCGTTCCGTCCGAAGAGCTTCGCCGCGGAATCCGCAGGCGGAGCAGCAGCTCAGGTCGTCGCAGCGTCCGTGCCCGACACTGGTGCAACCGGTGCAGCCAAGGTGCTGTCCGTGCACGTCGAAGAGAGCACTGGTCCGAAATTGGACGAAGCAGAAGTCGTCGTCTCGGGCGGACGCGGTCTCGGTGAGGCCGGCAAGTACACGCTCGTCGAGGACCTCGCCAAGGTGCTCAAGGGTGCCCCGGGCGCATCACGCGCGATCGTCGATGCCGGCTGGGTGCCATACAGCTACCAGGTCGGCCAGACCGGCAAGGTCGTCAAGCCGAACGTCTACATCGCCGCCGGCATCTCCGGTGCGACGCAGCACATGGTCGGCATGAAGGGCTCCAAGAACATCATCGCGATCAACAAGGACAAGGAGGCGCCGATCTTCGGTGTCGCCGACCTCGGCATCGTGGGTGACGTGCACAAGGTGCTCCCACAGCTCATCGAGCTGCTCAAGTCGCGCAGCTAGTCCAGCCGTTCGATTCGCGGAACGTTCGGCCATGCGCCGAGCCGATCGTGGACCGAGGTGCACAGCTCGACGAACTCGTCGACGAGCCCGCGTACGTCATTTCGCTGCCCGCCGTCGAGGGTGCGCTCGAGCCAGCAACCCGGTACGCCGTCGCCTGCCATCTCGAGTATCCATTCGTTTCCGAGTTCCTGAACCATTGAGTCACGGACCGATTCGAAGGAAGTATCGAGAATGTGTTGGAAGTACGCACCAAGCGTGAAGGTCACGGAGTAGTCGTCGGAGTCGTTCCAGTCGGGATCACCGTCAGACGAGAGAAAGACGATCCAGTGAGGAAAGTCGACCTGTGTGCGAAATCCAGGGTGGAAGTCATTGTCGCAATCGGGATCGCGCGGATCCCACGGAAAGGCCTCGGTCGAAACGAGGCGGCCACCATGTCTGACCAAGCCTCCGATTACGTCTTCACGAAAGTCGGTGTGATTCATCGATCCTCCTTGGATAGTTGTTGGTGTGGTCGAATTCAGGATTGAGGAAAGATCTCCGAAATCGCAGTCAAGAATCGTTCGAGGAGGGGCCTCAATTTTTCGTCGCGGGACACCGCAAGCGTCTCGAAGGCCGCAGCAAGGCTTGAGTACCACCACTTCTGGAGGTCGTAACCGACGTTGAATCGCTCGAACACGTTGGACTTGCCGTCACGATTCACGTCACGGAGCGTCGACTCGACGTTGTGCGTCTTGTCCGCAAGCGTGATGAGGACGAAATCGGCAAGTGTGTCCTTGTCGATTCGGCCGTCCGAGATGAGCCGGTCAAGATAGTGCTGCTTCTTTCGCTTCCACGCCTCGTCGGTCTTCTCGGGTTCATCGACGTGCGTGCAGTTCTGGACGATGTCGGCGACCGCCGTGCCGACGACATCCCGAAGTTCGTCGTAGGTGAGCCCCGTGTCTTCAATGACGTCGTGAAGCAATGCGGCCTTGGCCTGTTCCTGGGTTCCTCCGTGCTCGAGGACGAGGGAGGCCACCGCCATCAGGTGTGAGATGTAGGGGATCTTCGTGCCCTTGCGGAGCTGATATCGGTGTTGTGATTCTGCGAGTCGAAATGCGTTGTCCATCACTCTCCTGACGCACGATTCGGGTGAATCGTGACTCTTCTTGACGTGGTTCCGATCCGTTCATGTCGCACGGTGACGCCGTCGTGGTGGAGTTCCACGGCGACGAGGTTCGACCGGACTCGCAGACCCGTGAAATGTCTGCGATCCTGCACGAGCACCCCGGCGAGCTTCAGACGTGGGAGAAAGGTCGTCACCTGACTCGTCGAGCCACGGGAACCGCTTCGAAGGCGCGGGATCCAGTGGGAACCATGCAGGGCGATTTCCAGTTCCTTGCGGGTGAACCGCACGCTCACCGTGAGTTCCTGGCGAGCGAGGAACACAGTCGAGCAAACGCTCGCTTCTGTCGTTTGTTCGGCCCCAGGGACGCAAAGGCAGCCTTCATTAGTTAGGCCTTGTCGGCGTCTCCAAGGTCGAATCCGAGTGACCCTCCGTGTCGCATTCGCAGGTA
>JBJTGN010000339.1:0-6829 GCA_046093905.1 Actinomycetota bacterium | reverse complement strand
GCGACAGATGCAATGGGGGGAACATGTCAGCGAGTCACGGCCTACCCGATCGTTGGATCATCGATTGGACACCGAGTGAGCGATATCCGGTGTACACGAGGGCGAATGCCGGAGAAGTGTTGCCGGATCCGTGCAGTCCACTCTGCTGGACCATTGCGTGGGAACCCGGAATGTTGATGGGGTGGCGTGACAGTCAGGTGAACGCTGGCACGGTCGACGAGCACGAAATCGATGATCGACGACCGGAAGTAGTCGGCCTCTTCGGGGGCTACATGTACATCAATGCAACGATGGCACGATTGTTCGGCCTTCGCGGTCCCGGATTGTCGACCGAAATGGTCGATGCAACATACTTCGGAACGCATCCCGATGTGCCTGAGCACAAGATCGAGCCGTGGCACGAGAGTGAGGCGAACAGCGTAAAGCTGGGCGAGTGGATGGGAAAGGTGATGAGTGCACAGTCCCTGCCTCACCTTCTCGACGATCAACGTGAAGCAAATGAGATTCGGTCGCAACGACTGGATCTTTCGGCGATGGACGAGGTCGCCCTCGTCGAACGAATGACCTCGTTCACCTCGGTCCTGAGGAGATTCTTCGAGCACCATCTCGACACAACCGCGGGGACGTCGATCGGGCCAGCGGTCCTCGGAGTCTTCGCCGTGGCAATGGGCGATCCATCTCTCGCTCTGACTTTGATCACGAGTATCGGCGATGTCGATTCCGCGGCTCCGAGTCGCGCGCTGTGGGACTTGTCCCGGTTGGATCCCGAGACGTCAGAGTTCTCGCAGGGCTTTGCCGCGTTCATCAGGGAATTCGGCAGTCGCGGACCGAACGAGTGGGATCTTCGCTCGGACACGTGGGAGACGAAGCCCGAACTCGCTCTTGCGCTGATCGATGCAATGCGAGCTGCACCGGACTCGGAGAGTCCGATGAATCGTCATGCGCGTAACGCGCTCGTGCGGATGGATGCGGAGAATCGAGTTCGGGCAGCACTTGCCGATGATCCGGATTCGCTCGGTCAATTCGAGATGGCCCTGCGGTCATCGCACGTGTATCTCGCAGGTCGAGAGCGAGCCAAAACCAACATCATCAAGGTCGTCCACGAAATTCGGATGGCAGCTGTAGCTCTCGCAGAGCGCACGGGTTTCACGACGTCGCAAGTGTGCATGTTGCTCGCAGATGAGTTGCCAGCATTCGTCGAACAACCCGGCGAGTTCCGGGCACGTCTTGCTCAGCGTGAGCGGCAGTATTTGCAGCTGTTCGAACTCGAACCACCATTCATCGTGAATGGGAGCGTTCCTCCCTTGACAGCCTGGTCGCTCAAGGGCGCCAGTGCTGCAGCGCCGGCGGTATTGGGGGAAGTTCTGTCGGGAATGTCGGGCGCGCCCGGTTCGTACACCGGCACTGCACGCATCATTCTCGATCCAGCAGATCCGCTCGCTCTCGAGCCCGGAGATGTCTTGATTGCCCCGTTCACCGATCCGGCATGGACTCCTCTATTCGTTCCTGCGGGAGCAGTCGTTGTCGACGTTGGGGCTGTTGTGAGTCACGCAATCATCGTCAGCAGGGAACTCGGTATTCCCTGTGTCGTGAGCGTCACCGATGCGACTGTTCGAATTCCAAATGGTGCAACAGTGACTGTCGATGGTGCGAGTGGAACGGTGACCATCGTCGACCTTCCAGCCTGATCAATCGTCGAACAGAGTGCGTCTGTCGAGTTTCACTCAGGTGTGAGAGTGGAGCGTATTGCACAGGTGTTCTTCGCCGGGTTGAACCTGTCCGGCTCCGATTCCCTCGAGAGCGGCAAAGGGGCCACAGACTTGTGGTTCGAGCCAGACATGCAACATCGGATTCGGACGAAGCTTCATACCGAATCTGCAATCCCCCTCCGATGAGGTAATGCCGACCACCCGGGTCGAACCGTGTTCGATGGGATCGCGGTCGAAGCACAAGTTGTCGTGGATGTGCCATTGAGTGAGTGCACCGCCGACATTGGGCACCGTGTCCAGTGAGTATCCGTCACCCAGCATGTACATGGCCGACACCAAGCGACGTGACCCATTTGGCTCGACGGCAAAGACAAGGCTTTCTGGGTAGTTCGGATCGAGTTCGTACGCGTCGTTGATGTAGGTCCAGTTGATGTAGTGCTCGACACCCGTCGCTTCGTCTCGAATGCTGGTGTATCCGAGTTCCGTTGCAATGTCCGGAGTCGCAAACTTGGGGAGGATTTCGCGCGTCTCGTAGATGAGCACTTCTGCTCGTTGCTGTTCTTCGGGAGTGACACCCGGAAAGCCAGACAGATCGATACGCGAAGCCCCTGAATCCTCGAAGTTGGCAGCATCGATGGTCGGGGTCGAGCCATGATCCCCATGTGAGTGGTCGTGAGAGACTCCGGTCCACAGAGCCACGATGGTGAACGCACAGAACAGACCTGCCGGCGGGGCGATTCGGATCGCAGGAAGAATTTCCAGGCCGACAACGAGAGCGGCGAGAGCGAGACCCATCGCAACGAGCCCGAGGCCCGCTGCAATCGAGTCGGCCCATTGAGGACTCTCTCGCACATCGAGACCGTCGATCCAGGAGATTCCGGTGACTCGGGTGACGACCCACGCGCCGGCGGCAGCTCCGTTGATGATGATGCCGGCAGGAAGAACCATTCTGCTCGGTTGGAGCAATGCGACGAGTCCCCAGGCGATCTGAGACAGCGCGACGACGATGAAGATGCGTGCCAACTGAGGATGTTCCACATGGAGGCCGATCGCCCCGCCATGCACGACACCGGCTCCGATCGAGGAGAGGGCTGCAATCGATACGGCTTGAAATCGGCGCGTCATGAGACGAGCGTACCGTGAATCATGCGCTCAGTGCTTCGAGGGCGCGCTCGGCCAACTCGGGACGACAAACCAAGATGTCGGGCAGCCACAAGGATGCGTCGTTGTAGACGAGGGGAGAGCCATCGATGCGACTGACGTGGAGACCAGCTGCCCGGGCAACAGCCGCTGGTGCTGCCGAGTCCCATTGGTACATGCCGCCGTCGTGGACGTAGATGTCAGCTTCGCCCATCACGACAGCCATGGCCTTGGCGCCCGCTGAGCCGAGTCGTCCGACATCACAACCGAGAGCGTTGGCGACGATCACAGCGCAATACGGGTTGCGGGTTCGCGAGGTGACAAGAATTGGGCGAGCGCGAGTCGATTGGGGTACGACCGGGGCCGGATCTGCATCGAATGTCATTCCGAGAGCGGGAAGAGCGACAGAGCCGGCAACGAGATCTCCGCGTTGCCACAGCGCGATGTGGATCGCCCAATCGTGACGCGGCGGTTCTGCGAATTCGTTCGTTCCATCGATCGGGTCGATGATCCACACTCTTTCGGCACTGAGTCGGCTGCGATCATCGGCGGCCTCCTCGGACAAGATGACGTCGTCGGGTCGATTCGACCTCAATGCTTCGACAATGAAGCGATGGGCAGCCCAGTCTCCTTCGTCCTTGAGATCCCAGTACGACACGGTGTTTCGCACCAAGTCGTTGCGGAGGCTGACGAGCATGACACCGGCTTCGCTCGCAATGCGACTCGCCAAACGCTGATCGGATTCGGTCACAGACCTTGGCCCAACTGCACACTGGCTCGAACGAGATCTCGGATCTCGGTCTCGTCGGCACCAGAGGCGACGAGCCGAGTCACGATGCGCTCCACCTCCTCAGCGCGCGCATCGGAGAATTCGGGGAGTCTGACGTTCGATCCGACCAGCGACGCAACCATCAAGACGATGGCCGCGATGACTGCGACGAGACCGATGGTGATCACCCAACCAGCATTGTTGCCGGCGATCGAAGAGACGATCAGACCAGCAATCGACGCCACGAAGGATGCAGCGCAGACGATACGAATGACTCGCAAGGACCCAGGGATGTTCATCACGTGATTGCGATCAGGACCGAGACAATGGCTTGTACTTGATGCGGTGAGGCTGATCCGCTGCCGAACCCATTTCTTTCTTCTTCCACGCCTCGTATTCGCTGAAGTTGCCCTCGAACCATCGAACTTGGCTGTCGCCTTCGAAGGCGAGAACATGTGTCGCGATGCGATCGAGGAACCACCGGTCGTGGCTGATGACAACTGCGCAGCCGGGAAATGCCTCGAGAGCATCTTCGAGAGCTCGAAGAGTGTCCACATCGAGATCGTTCGTGGGTTCGTCGAGGAGCAGGACATTGCCGCCGGTCTTGAGCAACTTTGCAAGGTGCACTCGATTGCGCTCGCCGCCCGAGAGGTCCCCTACGCGCTTTTGCTGGTCGCTGCCTTTGAAGTTGAACGACGCCACATAGGCCCGACCGTTGATCTCACGGCCGCCGACTTTGAGGTGCTCGACACCGCCGGTGATTTCCTCGTACACGGTGGCATCGTTGTCTAGTGTGTCGCGGCTCTGGTCGACATATGCCAACTGAACCGTGTCGCCAATCTTGACTGACCCCGAATCGGGTGCTTCCTGGCCGGTCAACATTCGGAACAGGGTCGTCTTACCCGCGCCGTTCGGTCCGATGATGCCGACGATCCCAGCAGGCGGAAGAGAGAACGAGAGATCTTCGATGAGAAGGCGATCTCCAAAACCTTTGTTGAGGTGATCGACTTCGATGACGGTGTCACCGAGACGACCGCCGGCTGGGATCATGATTTCGAGTTTGCTGGCACCGCGATCGGCGCTCTCGGCTTCAGCGTGCAACCGTTCGTACGCCGTGAGACGTGCCTTGCCCTTGGCCTGACGCGCCTTGGGGGACATGCGCACCCACTCGAGTTCACGTTCGAGAGTTCGTCGACGGTTTTCGTTCGCCTTCTCTTCACGTTCGAGCCGCTGCTGCTTCTGCTCGAGCCAACTCGAGTAGTTGCCTTCGAATGGGATACCGCGACCTCGATCGAGTTCGAGAATCCACTTCGCAACATTGTCGAGGAAGTAGCGGTCGTGTGTGATCGCAACGACGGTTCCGGGGTACTCCTTGAGGAAACGTTCGAGCCAATCGACGCTTTCGGCATCGAGGTGGTTGGTTGGTTCGTCGAGAAGCAACAGATCCGGTCGACTCAGCAAGAGGCGACACAGGGCTACCCGGCGGCGTTCGCCGCCCGACAGTTTGGTGACATCGGCATCGTTGGGCGGGCATCGCAGTGCATCCATCGCGATTTCCACGTTCCGTTCGAGGCTCCATGCATCAGTTGCAGCGATCTTGTCCTCGAGTTCGGCTTGGAGAGCGCCGACCTTGTCGTAATCGGCGTCCGGGTCGCCCCACATGCCATTACCTCGTTGTAGCGGTCGAGGAGTTGTTTGACCGGAGCCACGCCATCCATCACGTTGCCGAGAACGTCCTTGGACGGATCGAGTTGCGGTTCCTGGGCAAGGTAGCCGACGGAAAAACCTGGAGTCAGTCGTGCCTCTCCCGAGAAGCCGTCGTCCAGACCAGCCATGATGCGTAAGAGGCTCGACTTTCCGGATCCGTTCGGTCCGATGACGCCGATCTTCGCTCCGGGGTAGAACGAGAGCGAGATGTTCTCGAGGACCGTGCGGTCGGGCGGATAGTGCCGGGCCAGCTTGTAGCAGGTGTAGATGAACTCGTGTGCCATGACGAGGGGGAAGGCTAGTCCGAGAGTTGTGGGCTCAGGCTCGTAGTCCTGTCCGACACCAATGGTTTGGTACGGTGAAACCATTCAGACGTGATCACACGCTCTCAATATCCCAAGCTCTCAATGGAGGAAATCGATGGAACTGTTCTCACAAGACGGTCTGGCATTCGCCACCCGATGGCTGCACGTTCTCGCAGGTATCGCGTGGATCGGATTGCTGTACTACTTCAACTTGGTCCAGGTGCCGGCGTTCGCCGCGTACGGCGATGAAGCCAAGGCGCGCAACGTCTCGATCGACAAGCTGGCGCGTCGGGCCTTGTGGTGGTTCCGTTGGGCCGCTGTCGTCACGCTCGTTCTCGGTCTGTTGATCATCGGCGTCACCGAGAATTACATGCAGGACTTCATGTCGGAAACGTCTGCGTTCGGCCTGCCTCACAATGCGGCGATTTTCGTCGGCATGTTGATGGGCATCCTCATGGCAGCAAACGTGTGGATGGTCATCTGGAAGAATCAGAAGATCGTTCTTGCGAACGCGGCAAATGTCCTGGCGGGTGGCGAAGCTGATCCAAATGCTGCGGCAGCTGGTCGGCGCGCTCTCCTTGCAAGCCGTCAGAACATGATCATCTCGGTTTCGATGCTGTTCTTCATGGTCGGTGCTTCACACTTCTTCGGTCCGCTCTACGACGGAAATTCCGCTGGACAGGCGTGGCTGTTCGTCATCATCGCAGTGGTGCTCGGCGGGCTGCTCCAGTTGAATGCTCTGGGCAAGCTCGGTGGCACTGCCGCGACGAACAAGCTCTTGTGGCCGTACGAGAGCCACAAGAACGCCATCTACACGGCCATTGGTCTGTGGGTCGTTCTCTACATCCTCGGAGAAATTCTCCTCAAGGCCTGACCCAAGGCTCGAAGAAACAAAAGGGAGGCCGCCCCATGGGGCGGCCTCCCTTTTTCGTTCCTCAGCGCCGTCCTGTCGGCGCAGATGCGGACTCTCAGGACACGGTCAACAGGCTGTCCATGCTCGAGTGGCCCGGAATCGTGCAGTAGATCCGATACTCGCCTGGTTCGAGCGTGATCGTGCCTCGATCGACGTCTCCGCGCTTGTTGACGACGAGTTCGAGCTCCCCGTACACCTTGTCATCCTTGAGAATCACCAAGATGTGCTTGACGTTGTCGTCATTGGCGAGGAACACGTCGATCTCACCAGCTGGGGCGGTGTACTC
>JBJTGN010000338.1:0-1986 GCA_046093905.1 Actinomycetota bacterium | reverse complement strand
CTCTTACCCGCACCGGCCGGTGCGGGCCGCTTCGTCATCCGAGCCACCCACGAGCTTGGGGTTGGCGCACCGCCCAGTCGGAGCTTGGCGACGGTGTCTCGTGAAGCAACTGCATTTTACCGCTGGGTACTGACAAACTCTGGTGCCGAATGCAGAGAGCCGGGGCAGTAAGGCCAACACGCCCGCGAACCGCGGCGCCGGCAGGTTTGTCGGCGAGCTGGAACGCCATGATCCGAGCCAATGCCGAGGTGCGGACCCTGCTCGATTATCCGCTGTCCGACCCTGGTTCCCCCGTTTCGAAGGCCGGCCCACGCTCTCCCCGGGGCTCTGCGGGCGGTCGGATTAGTCTGGCCAGCTGCGGATCAGCCTCGAATGCGGCGGAGATCTCAGCCAGCGGCCGATTTTGACGACCGCCGCTGCGATCGGTTCCGCACCGCGGTTTTACGCTGAAAGAGCTCAGCGGGTCGTCCGCGCGTTCCCTCAGTCACCCTGCCTGTAGCCAAAAGCTTGTGCCTCATTTCGCGCCTGAACCAGTCACGGTCGAACGGTTCACCGGCTACCGCTTGATGGAGCAGTCGCAACTCGAGGATCGTGAAGTTTTCACCTAGTAGCAAATCAGGGTCAGGGTGTTGCTGGTAGCGCAGTCGAATGCGATCTACTGCCTTAGCGATGATGCGCTGATGATCATAAATCAGTCGACCGGGATTATCGACCGGCATTAGCCGGGTCTGGTCCGCCAGCCGCGTCTCCAGTTGGTCGTGGGCTACGACAGCCCAGTGCGCCACGGAAAGCACCCAACCACGATCGTCACGTTCCGGATCATCGAATACTTGCATCTGATGGGGCTCGACACCGTCCAAACCGACCTTAGTCTTGAGCGATCGTCTTACAGCGTCTGCAAGCCGCTCGCCCTTCCAAAGGAAGGTCCCTGGCAATGCCCATCCGCCCCCGTCTTGACGTTTCACCTCCAACACCATGAGGCCGCCTCGAGGACCAACGGTCAGCAAAGCGGTATCGACCGCGACCGATGGCCGGTCATAGTCGGTAAGCCTCTTACCCGAGGCGTCGCGGTACTCGGCTTCTCTCACCCTTCGACTCTAACCGAACCATCTTTGATAAAGCGCACTATTGCGCTAATTCCGATTTAGCGCTATAGTTACGCTAACTGCGACGGGAGAAGGGGAACAAGGAATGACCGCATCACTAGTCAACGCGAACAGTGACAATGAGGAGCGGATCCAACTGCAGGGGGACGGAGCCTCCGGCGAAATACACCGGCTCAAGTTCCACAACCGCACCCTGTACCGGCTGCTCAGTGAAGTTTCCGAGGGAGAGCGATCAATCGCGGCCCGGAATGTGCTCGAGATCGGCGGCGAGGTTCTGGCACACATGAGTCATCGCGGAGATCTTGGTCAGGTAACCAACGCCATTGAGCGACTCGATGCCGAAGGCAAGCGCATCATCGACGCGGCGATGACAGCCACCGACAAGCTGGTGGACGACACCGTGACCAAATTGACTCAGCAACTCGCGTGCGAGGACGGGCCGCTCGCCGGCTTCTTCGAAAAATTCGACCCTTCCGCAGATGGCAACGTCGTGGAGATATTCCGTGACCTCGTGTCCTCCACGATCGCTAAAGCCACGAAGCAAGCGGTGACCGATCTGGCCGAGTCGACGAGGGAAGACATCGAGTCCCTTCGCAAGTCGATCGCAGCGCTGGACAAAGTTGCCGCCGCTGAGGAAGCACGCCTTGCAGAGGCAAAGAAAGGAACCGCCAAGGGACGAGAACACGAGTTGACCGTCGAGACCCTTCTCGGAGCCATGGTGGCGGTGACCGGGGATGAACTCGACGATGTCTCTACCGTGATCGGTCTCGACGGATCGAAGAAGGGCGATAAGGTCGTTCTCGTTCAAGGCGGTGTGCCGATCGTCACCGAGGAGAAATGCACTCAGCCTGTTACTGCGGCTAAGGCACGCGTTTTACTC
>JBJTGN010000337.1:0-15660 GCA_046093905.1 Actinomycetota bacterium | reverse complement strand
ATGTCGAGTCTCCTCGCCTGTGGTGTTGAGACGTCGAACGAGAGCTCGATGCCCGACTCTGCCGACGAAGCGTGCCCGACGCGTGAGCCTGTTGAAGGTCGCGCGTTGCGCATTGCGACAACTGTTGCTCCGATCACCAGTATCGCTGCGAACATCGCCTCGGGTACCGCGACCGAGATTCAGGGGATCGTTCCTGAAGGCACGAACAGCCATACGTACGAGCCCCCTCCGAGCGTGGCAGCCACCCTCGAGTCAGCCGACATCGTCTTCATCAACGGTCTCGTGCTGGAGGAGCCAACAAAGGATTTGGCATTGGCAAATGCCGCTGAAGGATCGGTCATCTGCGAACTCGGCACCGCGATCCTGCCTCGGGAGGAGTGGATCTTCGACTTCTCGTTCCCCGAAGAAGGTGGAAAGCCGAATCCACATCTGTGGACGAATCCACCAATGGCCCTCGAATACGCAGCGTTGATTCGCGACTCGTTGTCGGCCGCCGACCCCGCGAACTCCAAGGTGTACTCGTCGAATTACGAAGCGTTTGCGCAAAAGATTGCAACCCTGGACGAAGCGCTGCGAGCCGACCTCGAAAGCTTGGACGAGTTGAAGCGTCAACTGTTGACCTACCACGATGCGTATGCGTACTTCGCCAAGGAGTACGGGTGGACGGTGATCGGCGCGATTCAACCGTCGTCGTTCGAGGAGCCGACACCACGTGAGATTGCCGATCTCATCGAACAAGTTCGATCAACCGGAGTGACAGCAATCTTCGGCAGTGAAGTCTTCCCATCGACAGTTCTCGAGCAGATCGGCAACGAGACCGGAGTCAGATACGTGGACGTCCTACGCGATGACGATCTGATCGGCGCGCCGGGTGATACCGAACACTCCTGGCTCGGGCTGATGCGATTCAACTACGTGACGATGATCGAGGCCCTCGGTGGAACGGCTGAGAATCTCAAGGTCCTCGACGTCTCTGATGTTGGACCAGACTCGGCCGTCTATCCGCAGTAACTGATCCGAGTACCGGCGTCGATGTGACTCCTTCGGATCGGTCGCAGGCGATGAGAGGTCGTGACCAAGCGTTAGGTTGGAGGAAGTGATGTCATCACCGCTGCCGACGGACTCGTCCGATCTCATCCAGTTCGATCACGTGTCATGTTCGTACGGAGGGTCTCCCGTCGTGGAAGACGTGGACATCATCGTGCAGCGTGGGGATTTTCTCGGAATCGTCGGACCATCCGGTTCGGGCAAGACGACTGTCTTGCGTGCACTCCTCGGCTCGATCACTCCCGTGCACGGTCGGATCAGGAGAAGCCCTGGCCTCCGACTCGGATATGTGCCCCAGTTGGAAACCGTCGACTGGAATTTCCCGGTCACTGTCGGAGAAGTCGTGGCGATGGGGCGTCAACAGAGCAAGTTGTGGCCGACCTTGTCAGCCGACGAGAGGAAGCAGATCTCGAGCATCCTCGATCGTCTCGGACTCGAGGGTCTTGAAAAGCGACACATCCGTGAATTGTCCGGTGGGCAGCAACAGCGAGTCTTTCTGGCCAGAGCTCTGATGCAGAAACCGGACATCTTGGTGCTCGATGAGCCGACCGCGGGAGTCGATGTGCGCACTCGCCATGAGATTCTTCACGTTCTCGTGGATCTCAATGAAGCGCCACCGACCGGCGACGGCATCACGATCGTTCTGACGACCCACGACCTGAACGGACTTGCTGCCCACCTGCCGCGCCTCGTCTGTTTCAACAGGACAGTCATCGCTGATGGTCGTCCGAGTGATGTCCTGCAGCCGTACTTCTTGGAACGCACGTACGGTGCTCCCATGGAAGTTCTGCTCCATGGGGGCATGCCCGTTGTCCTCGAACATGGTGGAGAAGAACTGCGTGAGCGTCTCGGTCGCCGGGGCGCGTGAGGGAGATCGTGTCGTGCCGGTAGTTCGAGTGGTTGCAGTCGATTTCCTCGAGCCTTTTTCCTTCGCATTCTTTCAGCGCGGGCTCATCGTTGCGACTCTGGCTGGAGCACTGTGCGGCTTGATCGGAGTCTTCGTCGTCCTTCGAAACATGAGTTACATCGGCCACGGTTTGAGCCATGCGGTGTTCGGCGGTGCTGCTCTCGCAGCGGTTCTGAATCTCAACTACTTCCTGGGTGCAGGTATGTGGGGCCTCGCATCGGGCTTGATGATCGCTCAGGTTGCACGCAAGAGAATCATCGGGGCCGACGCTGCGATCGGAGTGATCACGACAGCTTCGTTCGCAATGGGGCTGGCGCTCCAGGCGAGGTTCGGTCAGGCGAAACGCAGCATCGATGCAGTGCTCTTCGGAAACGTGCTCGGAGTGTTCAATCGGGACATCTTCGCCGTTCTCGGCGTCGGCATCGTCAGCATCGCCGTCATCGTTCTGCTCTACCGGAGACTTCTCTTCACAACGTTCGATCCGGAGGTAGCAGGAGTCAGCGGAGTCAGCGTTCCTCGAATGGAGGGCGTACTGATGCTGCTTCTGTCAGCAACCATCCTGGTGACGGTCAGAGTCATCGGAGTGCTCTTGATTTCTGCACTGCTCGTCCTGCCCGCAGTCACTGCCCGCATGATCACGAATTCGTTCGGACGAATGCTGTGGCTGTCTCCCGTTCTCGGTGCCGTCTTCGGAGGGATCGGAATGTACGCGAGTTGGTACGCCGATGTTCCGAGCGGTGCCGTGATCATTCTTGCGGGAACGGTCGTGTTCATCGCCGTGTACTCGACCGTTGGTGTTCGTCGTCGCGCCCGTGTTGCCGGACTCGACCACCACGGACCGTCAGTTCGTTCCGCGTAACTCCCAGGACGCGCCCTGTGGCGTGTCGCGGACCTCGACGCCCAAGTCGACAAGGCGATTGCGAATGGAATCGGACAGGTCGTAGAGCTTGTCCGAGCGGACACGGGCGCGCAGGTCGAGGAGAGAGTCGACGAATGGGCCGACGATCGAGCGTGGATCGACCAAGCCAGAGAGCGCCGCATCGCCGAGGCTGACCACCATCGAGCGCAACGTCGCTCGTGCAAAATCCATGTCGTCGCTCTGCAATGTGTCGGCTAACCATTGGTGGATTGCATTCTCGAGTTCGAGGATCGCCCGCACCGCAGTGGTGGCATCGAAATTGCCCAAGGCGGTGTCGAAGACCGATCGTGCCGATTCGGCCTCAGCCGCCAGTGAGGTTCCGATGCTGGCGTCGACGTCGGAGTTGGACTGGGGTGCAAGAGTCGCAGCAGGGGAAACTCGGGTACTCCCCGGCTCCCGCAGTGCATCGATCGAGAGTGTCGTTCCTGACTTGTGCTCAGTCGAGGTTCCTCGAATGCGAACCGTGACCGACCCATTTCCGACAATCGTTGCCGTTCCTTCCTCGATGTCGATCACGAGCCCGGTGTGCTCATCGATTCCGATGACGTGAGCATCGTCCGGAAGCATGCTCTCCATGATGTCGAGTCGACGCTGGCCGAGATAGCAAAAACGCGTGTCGTGGTGACCACCCTCGGCGTTGTCGAAGTGGGGGATGATCGCAACATTGAGACCGATTGCTGACAGGACATCGAGACCCTCGAGCCAATGAGGCTCCATACCCACCTTGTAGATCTCGTAGACCGGAACAGTGAATCGACCAAGGGTCAGCGCTGCAGCCGATGAGAACGTAACGATTCCTCCGCTGCGAATCTTGGATGTGAGAATTTCGGGGAGAGGGCTTCCCCTCCATTGGTGGAGTGCGTAAGTCGGACTCCCCGGACCAGCGAAGACGTAGTTGGAGTCTCGGACGCGGTTCAGTCCATGTTCGACGGCAACCTCGTCGATGAGCGACTCGCCGATGGGGTCCGCAGACTTGAGACGTGCGAGTCCAGCCACGTCGACTTCGTGGCCGACGCTCTGCTTGAAGTAGTCGACCGCTCGCTGAGCCAATTCGGCTGCGTTCTCCTGGAACCCGTAGGGCGTATCGAGGATGACCCCTCGAGTTTGTGCACCGAGACGCGAGAGAAGTTCTCGATGGGTCTTGATCATTGTCGGAGCAGTTTCTCCCGAACCCATGATGGTGATGATGCGGGGGAGAGTCATCGCAGGAAGCCTTCTTCGAGGTGAGTGATGAGTACATGTGCAGTTCGATCGGGGAACTGAGCATGAAGGTCGTGATGTGCGGGACGAAACCAATGAGCGCGTCCGCGTTCGAGCATTTCGAGAGCAGCGTCGATTGCATGCTCCTTGTTGCGCGTCCAGGAGACATCCCCTGAGTCGGCGGGCAGGAACAGGAGTGGTTGGCTGATCTCGGAGAACATGGCCGATGGTCGATGCATCCACAGCTCGCGCAGAATTGTCATGTGTCGGTCGAACGAGAGCCAGGGGCTGAGTGTTCCATCTTCGTGATATTCGAAATTGGAGAGCGCTCCGATGAGGCCGGATTCCGGCCAATCGGAGTTCATCGAGCGAATTGCGCTCTCGAGGCGGCTCGCACGCGTTCCTGCGAGTCGCGGTGGCTGGAGTTGCCGGGCGCAGTCGTCCCATGATGGAAATGACTTGGCAAGTTCGATGAACCCACCGTCGACGGCGACTCCGGAAGTGAAGACATCGGGACGTTGGTGCAGTCCGTGAACGGCGATGTTCCCACCCCACGATTGTCCGACGAGTATGGCCTGCTCGACACCGAGTGAGTGCACAGCGGCGACGATGTCCGCAACGACGGTATCGAAGTCGTAGCTGTCGTCGGGCTTGTCGCTCAGACCGTGTCCGCGTAGGTCGATCGCAACGCTCGAATGCCCAGCGGCTTCGAGTGCCGCAGCGACGCCGTCCCACATTCGAGCGTTCGAAGCAAGCCCGTGCACGAGAACGAAGACCGGACCACGCTCGAGGTTTCCTCTGATGAGCGATCTCAATGTGGGTCCATCGGGAACTGTGATTTTTCGCTCGATTGCGCCGTTCACGGGAAATCGATCGCGAGGCGGCTTCATGGCATCTCAGTCTGCCGGGTGACCGGCACGATGATGTGCCACCATGGTGTGGCATGAGTGAGACCGACGTTCAGCTAGTCGACATCGAAGTCAAACTCGAGGCCTTGCGTGGAATCCTCGCCGATCTCGATTCCGTCGTCGTCGCCTTCAGCGGGGGAGCAGACTCCACCTTTCTTGCGGCGGTCGCCAACGAAGTTCTCGGGGTGGAACGCTGCTTGTGTGTCACCGCAATCTCTCCGAGCCTTGCGACATCCGAGCACGCCGATTGTCGAGATCTCGCAGATGAATTGTCGTTGCGGTGGCAGCCAGTGGCAACGGACGAAATGGAAAAGGCCGCCTATCGAATCAACGACCCAGATCGCTGCTACCATTGCAAGGCCGAGCTGATGGACGTGATCGGACCGATTGCCGAGAGCGAAAGAGCAACAGTCGTCCTCGGTGTGAACGTCGATGATCTGTCCGACCACCGCCCTGGGCAACGAGCTTCGATCGAGCGCGGAGCCGTCTTCCCACTTCTCCTCGCTGGTTTCACGAAGGACGATGTACGGCTTGCGTCGCGCCGTCTGGGCTTGAGAACGTGGAACAAACCAGCAGCAGCGTGTCTCGCGAGCCGAATTCCCTATGGCACCCCGGTGTCGGTCGAGGTTCTCTCTCGAGTCGATCGTGCCGAAGCTGCCCTGCGGGCTCTGGGGTTCGACCAGGTGCGAGTTCGACACGATGGCGATGTGGCGCGGATCGAAGTACCCGAAGAGGACTTCGTCAGAATCATGGCTGTACGCCGGGATGTCGTTCGGGCCATGTCGTCTGCGGGCTATGCATTCGCGACCCTCGACCTCGAGGGTTTTCGTTCGGGCAAACTCAACAGAGTGCTCGATGCGAGTTCGTCGTCCGGCAGTCCACGCCCGTAGGGTTCAGAACGAAAAGGCGGCCGAATCCTCCGGGCCGCAGGGGAAAAGGTGAATGATGAAGCTGTCGATGATGCTCAATTACGCGGGTGGTTTTCATGCTGCGGTGGACAAAGTGGTCGAACTCGAAAAGGCTGGGCTCGATGTCGTGTGGGTAGCAGAGGCCTACAGCGCCGATGCCATCAGCCAGGTCGGTTACCTTGCGGCCAGGACCGAACGAGTCGAGATCGGAACAGGCATTGTCAACGTCTACAGCCGGACAGCGGCCCTGATGGCGATGACGGCAGCGGGATGCGATTACGTCAGCAACGGTCGATTCATTCTCGGTCTCGGAGCGAGTGGTCCGCAGGTGATCGAAGGCTTCCATGGTGTGCCTTACGACAAGCCGATGGTGCGGATCAAGGAGTACATCGAAGCATGTCGCACGATCTGGGCTCGTGAGCAGCCATTCCAGATGGACGGAGAGACCGTGAAGGTCCCCCTTCCAGCGGGACAGGGCACGGGACTCGGCAAGCCGCTGAAGATCATCAAGCCCGGTCAGGAGATTCGCACGGATATTCCGATCTGGTGGGCAAGCCTCATGGGACTGAGCGTCGCTGCAACCGCTCAGTACGCCAACGGGTGGTTGCCGATCTTCTTCGACCCGGAAAAGTTCCAGAAGGTGTGGGGTGACGACTTGAAAAAGGGGACCGCAAAGCGCGACCCGTCGCTCCCGCGACTCGAGATATCCGCAGGCGGAATGGTCGCAATCGACGAATCGCTCACGGGCGATGCCCAGAAGAAGATCCTCGACTTTTCGCGTCCGAATGCAGCGCTCTACATCGGCGGCATGGGAGCACGCGACAAGAACTTCTACAACACCATCTGCCGCAAGTACGGGTACGAAAAAGAAGCCGGGGAAATCCAGGACCTGTATCTGTCCGGAAAGAAGGACGAAGCTGCAGCTGCAGTTCCCCACGAGATGCTTGCGAACACCAACCTCGTCGGACCGAAGAGCTACGTCAAGGAGCGAATTGCGGCCTACAAGGAAGCAGGAGTAACAGTGCTCTCGGTGAACCCTGTCGGTCCCGACGCCGTGAAGACGATCGAAACCCTCAAGGAGATGATCGGCTGATGGTTGCGATCGGGGGAGTTGTTGCCTCTGGCTGGGAGCCGGTTCGTGATGCATTCATCGCGAACCTCGACAGCGGAGAAGAGACCGGATGTGCGGCGTCCGTCTATCACCGAGGTGCCAAAGTCGTCGACCTGTGGGGAGGGTCGTTCGATGCCGAGCACTCGAAGCCGTACGAGGAGGACACTCTTCAACTGGTCTTTTCCACCACCAAGGGCATCACGGCAATCGCTGTTGCAATGTGCGTCGAGAGGGGTCTGCTGTCGTACGGCGATCCAGTGGTGAAGTACTGGCCAGAATTCGCCCAGCACGGCAAGGACTCTGCAACTGTCGCTCAGCTCTTGTCGCATCAGTGCGGGCTGTACACGGTCGATGGAGACATCTCTCTTGCTGAGGCCCTCGACTGGGACACCGTCACGGCTCGACTCGCCGATACGAAGCCGCGTTGGCCGATCGGGACGACGCATGGATATCACGCTCTGACATATGGATGGCTCGCTGGTGAACTCGTTCGCCGCGTGGACCCCGCGAGGCGTTCGCTCGGAACGTTCGTGAAGGATGAGATCGTGGATCCGCTCGGAGTCGAGTTGTGGATCGGATTGCCGGAACACTTGGAATCACGGGTCTCGCCGATGATCGGAAGCCTCGATACCGGGGCGGACGACATTGCGGATCCGGCCATCAAGGCGATGAGGGAGCAATTCCTCGGACCCAATTCGCCGGGGGGTCAGGCGCTCAGTCTGAATGGTGCTTTCTCCATCGACGGTGCCTTCAATCGCCGAGATGTTCACGCAGCAGAGATTCCAGCTGCCAATGGCATCACCAACGCTCGGTCACTCGCTCGCATCTATTCGGCGACACTTGGATCTGTCGATGGAGTTCGACTTCTCGAATCGGACACGGTCGATGTCGTGCGCAACACGGTGACTCCAGTAGGGGAGCCCGACGCGTGTCTCATCATGCCGACGACATTTGGCATGGGATTCATGACCCACGGACCGTTCTCTCCCTATTCGGGTCCTGGTGCGTATGGACACCCGGGTGCTGGCGGATCGGTCGCGTTCGCCCATCCCGAGCGTGAACTCGCTGTCGCCTATGTCATGAACCAGATGGCGAGGAACTTGGCGAACGATGTGCGGGCTCAGCGGGTGTCGGAGGCTGCAGCCGTGTGCGCAGACTCCGTGTCGCGCTGACATAGATCAGACTTGCTGTTGCGGCCGCAAGGGCGAAAGCGCTGATCGCCTGTCGGACGCCGAATGCTTCCGAGGCCACTCCGGCAAGCGCGCTCGTGATCGACAAGGTCAACGTCACGAGTGCGAAGTCACCAGCAAGAATTCGCCCGCGCACGGCATCTGGCGACCGAATCTGGAGACCGTACGTGCTCAGAGTCCATTGGGCTCCGCCGCCGAGGTGGGCGATGGTGATGAAGATGGCCGTCAGGGCGAGTACGGGCATCCACGCACCGATCAGGTAACTGCCACTGAAGACGAGGCCGGCGATTCCGCAGACACGGAGAACTCGCGAGAGTTCACCCCCCGTGTATCGAGCTGCAATGAGGGGACCCAAACCGGAACCGACACCCCGAGCGCCGATCAACATGCCTCGGGAAGCGTCGCCGCCGCCGAAGACATCCGAAGCGAGTACTGCGAGTTGGCTCACGACGCCGGCACCGATCGCAAAAGTCGTCTTCGACAACATGAGGGCGAGAAGTACCGGGTCTCGACGTGCATGACCGAGAGCTTCTGCCATGTCGGCGATCGGACGCATGCGAGTCGTCGAGTGTTGGCGCTCGTCCTGCATCGGTCGGCGAATCATTGCAAAGACTGCTCCTGCGGCGGCGAACGAAATCGCATTTGCGATGAAGGCCGCATCGCGGCCGAAAGCAGAAGAGAAGAACCCTCCGATGGCTGCGCCAACTGCCAACATCACTCCCCACGTCGATCCGAGTAGCGAGTTCGCTTTGGCGATCTCATCTCGATGACGAGCAAGGTTCGGGATGGCTGCCTCGGTGGCCGGTTTCACGACGGCAGCCAAGGCCGAGACCGAACTGAGACAGACAAAGGAGAGCCAAATGGTGTCCTTGCCGACCAGAAGGAGCCCGAGTGCGGAGACGGCTTGGATCATCGAGACGATCACGAGAATGCGCCGACGATCGAATCGGTCGACCATCGGTCCGGCAATCGGAGAGGCGAGGAAGGACGGCAGGGAGAATGCGACCATCACGAGCGACACGAGGAAACTGGACCCTGTGAGATCGTCGACGAGTCCGACAAGAGCGACAAAACTGAACCAGTCGCCCATGTACGAGATGACTTGAGCGATGAAGACGCGTCGAATGTCGTGATTCGACCTCAGCATGTTCCACATGGTGCGTAGTGATGGTATGCCGAGGAGTCGGCGATCAGCGGCGTACGCGCTGGACTGCGTCCATGGCGATCTCGGCCTCTGAGAGGATCCGCCGGACGAGTTCTCATGCGGGAATCAAGTCATGGATAGCCCCCACGCCTTGTCCAGCCGGCATGAACTCGCGTGTCACATCGATCTCGGTTTCCGGAGGATCGCCCATGTGGTTTGCTCCGGCTTGAATCGACACGAGAACTTGTTCGGGAAATTTCTTGAGATTCTCGGGATGTTCCTCGAACTGCTGGGTCCAATCGGTTCGCACGACGCGGCAGGTCTTGCCGGTGTAGGCACGTGACACCACCGTCCCATCTTCGGGAATCTCGATCAACCTGTGCTTGTACGCATTCGGTGCATGGGCTTCCGGTGTTGCGATGAAACGAGTTCCCATCCACACACCATCAGCACCGAGGGCAATCGAGGCCGCGAGTCCTCGGCCATCGAAGAGGCCTCCGGCCGCAACGACGGGGACCTTGTCGCCAACCGCATCGACGACTTGGGGAACCAGTGCCATCGTCGCCACGGTGCCCGTGTGTCCGCCGCCTTCCGTTCCTTGGGCTACGACGAAGTCGCAGCCGCTGGCAACTGCATCCTGAGCGTGGCGTACCTTGCCGCACATCGAACCGACGAGGATGTTGTTCTGATGCAGGACATCGATGATCTCTCTCGGTACACCGAGTCCGGCGACGAAGATTCGAGCTCCACCGCTGATGACGCTCTGAACGTCTCGCTCGAGTTGTGACGGAACGGCGGTCAACAGGTCGACTCCGAAAGGCTTCGAGGTCAGCGTCTTCACGCGCTCGATCTCGGCGTCGAGTTGACCGGGACGCATGGGTGCTGCGCCGAACGTGCCGATACCTCCGGCCTCACTGACGGCTGCGACGAGATCCGAGTAGGAGATCCCTCCCATGCCGGCGAGCATGATCGGATGCTCGATGTCGAGGAGTTCGGTCAGTCGGGTGCGCATGAGTCGAACGTAGCCGACGGCCGGTATGTGCCCGATGAACGAAGGAGTTTGCGATGCCAGCGGCGGGGAGTCAGCACAATGGCCCGGGGCTCGTCCTCGAACATCCATCGGGCGAAATGGGTTCGACCCCAAGTGCCGGAGTGCGCCACGAGCGCAATTGCACCACGGGCTCCGCGTGAATGGGAGAGGACGCGAGACAGTGCCTTCGACATGCGATGGTCGGCAACGAGATGGTGGCGGATGCTTCGTCGGTAGAGATCACGCACTGTGCGAATGTCGAGATCACTCGAACCGTGCTCAGAGGCGATGGCCTCACCTGCAAGTCGTCCAGTGAGAAGTGCCTGACCGATACCTTCGCCGGTGAGTGTGTCGCATGCCATGACTGCATCGCCCGTGAAGAGAACACGACCTGTGTCAGTCGTTGCAGAGTCGATTCGTGCAGGGATCGGCCAAGCTGTGTGTCGATCTTCGAGAACAGCCCCTGCGCCGAGTGATGCTCGAATGTGGGGCCGATCGAGGAATTCTCGCCAGACACCGGCCATGTCCTGAATGCGGCGCGAACCGTCGCGCAATATCCCGAAACCGATATTGACGCGTCCGCCCGGCAGAGGAAAGCTCCACGCGTATCCGGGGAGGAGGTCCTCTTCGAACCAGACGATGAGCCGATCGCGAGCAGGTCCTGTGACGTTCGACGCGTACTGCCGAAAAGCGTGCCACTCACCGAGATAGTTGGGTGGGGTCAGACCGAGGCTCTTGCGAACCGGGCTCCACATTCCATCGGCAGCGACGAGCCACGTCGCATCGATTTCGATCGTGCTTCCATCACGTGTCGCGGTCAGATGGACGCCATGAGGATCCTCGGTCAGTTCCGAGAACGTCACGCCTTCGAGCACCTGCACGCCCCGGGCGCGCGCGAGATCGACGAGGGCGGCATCGAGATCGCGACGAGGTGCGACGGCGGCGAAGAGTCCAGCAGACGGAAGAGGAAGACATACTTCGCGTCCAGATGGCGACCGCAACCACGCCTCGTCGATCTCGGACCAGTTGGCGACGGTGGCGGGGTCGAGCCCGAGGTGTTCGAGTTCGCGCAGTGCAAGGGTGGTGAGGCCGTCACCACAGCATTTGTCTCGTGGAAACGAAGCTTTGTCGATCATGGTGGTTGGGACGCCCTTGTCGACGAGTGTGATGGCAGCGGCAACGCCGGCTGGTCCGGCTCCGACGACGATTGCCGATCGTGTAGGAACTTCTGGGGTTTTCGAGTCCTGTTGATTCGCCACGACAACAGGCTAGGGAGCCTCATGGTTCGTGCGGACTGGGGGCAGAGTGAATGACTTCTCTAGGATCGGGCTCATCGAAGCGTCATCGCACGCATGACGCGAAACAAGACGAGGAGGACGGACCGTGGCCCGTTTGTGTGAGGGAAGAGTTGCCATCGTGACCGGGGCGGGACGCGGCATCGGTCGAGAGCATGCTTTGAGTTTGGCCTCTCAAGGAGCGAAGGTCGTGGTCAACGATCTCGGTGGAAACGTCGACGGAAGTGGCGGCGATCTTTCACCTGCCGAGCAGGTTGTTCAGGAGATCAAGTCCATGGGAGGCGAGGCCATGGCCAACGGTGACAGTGTCAGCGATTGGGCCGGTGCAGAGCGGCTCGTGAACACTGCCATCGAAACATTCGGCGATCTCAACATCCTCGTGAACAATGCAGGCATCCTGCGGGATCGGATGCTGTTCTCGATGTCCGAAGCCGAGTGGGATGCAGTCATCGATGTTCATCTGAAGGGAACGTTTGCACCGAGTCGTTTCGCAGCGGTGTACTGGCGCGAACAGTCGAAGGCAGGAAAGCCAGTTTCAGGACGCATCATCAAACCCACCTCGGTGTCGGGAATCTACGGAAACCCGGGTCAGACGAACTACGGCGCAGCCAAGGCCGGCATTGCCTCGTTCACGAACATCGCAGCCCTGGAATTGTCGCGATATGGCGTGACAGTGAACGCCGTTGCTCCCGTTGCATTGACTCGAATGACCGAAGGTCTCGGACCAGCTCCGGAAACGGACGAGGATCGCGAGCGTCGATCCCCGCGATGGATCGCTCCCATTGTGACTTGGCTCGCTTCCGACGAAGCAGCAGGAGTGACTGGGCGCGTCTTCGAAGCAAGTGGCGATGTGCTGGCAGTCGCAGAAGGCTGGGTGAGGGGTCCGCGCCATGCACCCGTCGATGACCCGACAAAGTTGGGGCCGATCGTTGCAGAGTTGTTGTCCTCTGCACGCAAGAATTCGGGGATGGACGGAACCCCTGGCGGCTGGCCTCAGCCGCGCTGAGAAGTTCAGTCGATCGTCCGACCCGACCGGACCAGCACAATCACGCGACAATTCACGCAACAATCCAGTGGCCCGAGGCATTCGACTCTGGGTCATTCAACACAGGAGACGAGACATGGCTTTGAACCCAGATGCAGTTGGCGCAGTCGGAGATGTGCGAACGATGTCGTGGACATCGAAAGAAGCTTTGCTCTATGCAGTCGGTATCGGCGCCGGCCAGAGTGACCTGCAGTTCTCCACCGAGAACACGAAAGACGTCGAGCAGCGCGTGTATCCGACGTTTGCAGTCGTAGCGGGATCGGGAACGATGTCGCCCGGCAAGAGCGCCATGTCCGAGATCGGTTCGTTCAATTTCGCAATGTTGGTCCACGGGTCGCAGGCCATCACGCTGCATCGGCCGATTCCAGTCGAGGGTCAGGCGACTGTTCAGGACAAAGTGGTTGCGATGTACGACAAAGGCAAGGCGGCGGTCGTCGTCACCGAGGCTGAGACCAAACTTGCGAGCGGCGAGCCGCTCTGGACGACACGCTCGTCGGTCTTCATTCGCGGCGAAGGCGGATGGGGCGGTGACCGCGGGCCGTCGGGTCCTCAGAACGAACCACCTGCTCGCTCCCCGGATCACGAAGTAGCCATGCAGACGTCGCCGGATCAGGCATTCGTCTACCGCCTGTCAGGAGACCGCAATCCTCTTCACACAGATCCGTCATTCGCCGCGATCGGAGGATTCGATCGGCCCATCCTTCACGGTCTGTGCACGTATGGATTCACCGGACGAGCCCTATTGAAAGCGCTGTGCAACGACGACGTGACGCGCTTTGCGCACATCGAAGGTCGTTTCTCGTCACCGGTGATGCCGGGTGACGCGTTGACGGTTCGTATGTGGACGATCGAGCCTGGTCACACTTTGTTCACCACATCTGTCGGGGATCGTGTGGTGATCGATCAGGGTCTCGTGCGGCACACCTGAGCCCATTCGACGAGAATTAGAACAGTCGCAGCTCGTCGGGTCGGCGGCCTCGCAAATCGTCGTAGTCGATCTGCGTACATGCGATACCGCGCTTCTCGGCGATGACTCTGGCCTGTGGCTTGATCGATTGCGCCACCAAAATGCCGCGTAGTCCGGTGAGCAGTGGATCCTGTTTCAAGACGTCGAGGTATCGAGTCAGTTGCTCGATTCCATCGATTTCGCCTCTGCGTTTCACTTCGATTGCCACATAGTGACCGTGTGAGTCGATGCACATCAGGTCGACAGGCCCGATTGCCGTTGGCCACTCCCTGCGAACGAGAGTCAATCCCGGTTCGATTGCATCGGGCACGGCAGCGAGAAGTTCCTGCAGGTGGGCTTCCACTCCGTCCTTGAGGAGCCCTGGATCCTCTCCAAATTCGTGAGACGAGTCGGAGTGGATCTCGTGCAGAGAAATCCGCAGCAACTCACCTTTCGGATTCGAGACCACCCACTGCCCATCGGATTCGATGATCGTATTGGGGGCATTCATCCAGTTGAGCGGCTTGTATGCGCCGCCGTCACTGTGGATTGCAACGCAACCATCTGCTTTGACCATGATCAGCCGAACTGCTTCGGGAAGCGTTGCTTCGAGTCGTCCGACGTATTCCACACTGCATCGAGCAACGATCAGACGCATAGCCCTCTCACCGTAGTGGAAGGTCTTCAGCGACCGACATGTTCGCGCATGCGCTTTTGAATCAAGTCGCGGCGGGCCTGGAGATCTTTGTAGGTGATTCGTTCCACATCGGAGTCGAGGCCGAGTGTCGCTTTGACACCGGACATGTCGAACTCGACTGCGGTCGGATCGACGCCGAGTTCCCGCCCGAGCCGTTCTCCATGCTTGTTGGCAAACAGCAGGGAGATCGAGGCAACTTCTCCCAGAATGTCGAGGTCTGGGGCAAGTCGTGCGATCGCTCCATCGAGGAACACCATGTTCTTCACGTAGAGCATGAGCTCCTTCGGAAGACGTGCGCCGTATCCCAGAAGTGCCTTGATGACCCGCTGCACTTCAGCGACCATCTGCTCTCCCGTGAGGGTGGTCGGATCGATTGTGGGTTGGTCGAGTCGAAGGTCGCTGATGACCGCTTGCAGGTCGGTGTCGCGGGGGAGGGCTCCGAGGTCTCGCAAAGCTGCCATCTGACCGAGGATGTCATTGGTCGTCGCGCTCAGCATCAGCCGTAGGAACGCGAGGCGACGGTCGTCGGACAGACGGGCAACAATGCCGAAGTCGAGGAGCGCTGTTCGCCCGTCCTCGAGAACGAAGAGATTTCCACCGTGAAGGTCGCCATGGAAGATCCCGTGGATCATTGCCCCTTCCATGAAGCCGATCATCCCCGTTCGAATGACACTCTCGGTGTCGATGCCCGCAGTCTTCATTCCAACGACATCATCGAAATTGAATCCTCGGATGCGTTCCATGACGAGAACTCGTTTCGTGACGAGTCGAGGATGCGGGCGAGGCACGATGTACATCTCTTGCCCGAGTTCGTGGAGCATGGTGGCGACATCGATCATGTTCGATGCCTCGATGCGAAAGTCCAGGTCCTCGAAAATGGTCTCAGCGAAGAGTTCGACGAGCGCGGGCGGATTCGCCAGCGCAGCGATCGGAATCCTGCCGACGAGATGGGGGGCGATCCAGGCCATCGCTTGCAGATCGCGTCGTACGAGCGAGGCAACTTGCGGGCGCTGAACCTTGACGACGACTTCTTCGCCGGTGCGCAGGACTGCAGCGTGGACCTGGGCGATCGATGCTGCAGCAAGAGGAGTCTCATCGAAGGATGCGAACACATCTTCGAGGCGCGCTCCGAGGTCACGTTCGACCGTCGTTCGCACGGTTGCGAACGGCTCAGCGGGAACTTGGTCTCGGCACAACTTGAACTGTTCGACGAGTTCTGCGGGGAAGAGGCCTTCGCCTGAAGAAATGATCTGCCCCAACTTGATGTAGGTCGGACCGAGTTGTTCGACTGCTCGCCGCAATCTCAGCGACAC
>JBJTGN010000336.1:0-1946 GCA_046093905.1 Actinomycetota bacterium | reverse complement strand
GTACTCACCGTGTCGGCTCACCAATTCCACGATCATGTCCACATGGTCATCAGTCGTTTCGTCGCCGAGAGTCAATGAAACGGCAGTGCGAACCTTTCGACGCTTGTGAAGGTTTCCGCGCCACCCGTCTTGAGCCGCAGTATGGATTGCCCGGTCGAGTTCGATTGCGAGTGCCTCGTCGCGGTTGAGGATGTCGTACAAAGCTCGTTTCCCTGGGGATGCGATTGCTGCTGGGTATCCCTGTGCGGCCGAGGGGTCGATCACCTGCTTGGCAAGTTGTGCGATCTCCTCGAGGTACTGCTTGTAGCTGATGCTCTTGTTGCGACGTTGTTCGATGAGAGCGTCGAGGAGTTCGGACATCTTGTCGTAGTACTTCGGGTTGATTGGTTGCTCGTCGATGATGAGTTTGCGGACGTTGTTCTCGATGACCTCTGCGACAGTCTTTTCTTTCTTCTTCAGACCCTCCGGGAGCTCTTTGACAGCGTCAGCACCCCGATCGACGAGTAACTGGAGAAACGAGACATTGTCGAACGCCGAGAGCTTCGCTGACTCCTCGGCTTTGATGTACGTGTCGATCAGATGTCTCATCGCTGGCTCGTACATCTTTAGGTCTACATAATCACCGCTTGCCAATTTGATCTCTTGCTTGGCGGCTTCGTACTTTGCAATCTCGGCACGGATTGCCTCGAAACCGTCAGCGCTGTATCCCGCGGCGATTTCATCGCCGGCCATCGCTGCAAATGCACGTGCAACGCCGCCGACGGCCTTGTAGAAGGCAAGGCGCTTCTCTTCGTTGGCTTTGAGCTCGCCAGCGTTTCCACCCTGTTTCGAGCAGAAGTAGCGGAGGTATGCGGCGCTGTCCTTCGGCTTCTCGACCGGCTCCACGTTGGCTCGCACCGTCTCAAGGGCGTCCTCAAGGTCTTGCTTGGCGAGCGTGATGCGGTCTTTCAGGAGACCTTCGACGTCAGCTTTGTCGTATTTGTCAAGCGCCCCAGAGGTGTAGTCCTGCACAGCGCCTTCGAGGCTCTTGAACAGATCCTTGTAGTCGATGATATATCCGTATTCCTTGTCATCACCATCGAGTCTGTTCACTCGGCAGATCGCTTGGAAGAGGCCGTGGTCGCGCATCTGCTTGTCGATATAGAGATACGTCGCAGACGGCGCGTCGAAACCGGTGAGTAGCTTGTCCACGACGATGAGCAGCTTCATTTGCCCAGGCTCTTCGATGAACTTTTTCTTCACTGCCAGCTCGTACTCTTCGGATTTCGATACGGCCTTTTCGGCGTCGATGTTGAACCAGTCGGCGAGCATCTGTTTATAGGTGTTGTACTGCTGGACGGGGAGAGTCTCGCCCTCACCGGCATCCTCGCCTTTCACATCGCCAAGGCTTGGCTTGAATGAGGTCACGATGCCGCACTTGCCTTTGAGCGGAGTCTTCTGGAAGAGCTCGTAGAAGATGCACGCCTCGTAAATACTGGATGACACCAACAGCGCGTTGCCCCTGTCGTCCATCAAGCGTGGCCTGGTGGACATGTCGAGGACAATGTCGGCGACGATTTGCTCGAGCCGTGAACGAGCTGAGAGCACCTGCTGCATGGTGCCCCATCTCTTCTTTAGTTCCGCCCGTGCAACATCATTGAGGCCCGCGGTCTTCGCTGCGAACCACTGGTCGATCCTCTTTTGAGAGGTAATGCGCTGGTCAATGTCGCGCGCTTCGTAGCGCAAGTCCACCACCACACCGTCGCGGACGGCTTCGTCAAATTTGTAGGTGTGGATGTACGGACCGAACACCTCGATGCTGCGAGCCTTGTCAGTTTTCAGCAGAGGCGTGCCGGTGAAGCCAATCAGGGTGGCCTTTGGAAGAATCTCCTTCATCGCACGGTGAAGCTGACCGCTTTGAGTGCGATGGCATTCATCCACGAATACGAAAATGTTGCCCTTGGCGT
>JBJTGN010000335.1:0-2345 GCA_046093905.1 Actinomycetota bacterium | reverse complement strand
CCTTGACGCTCCGCCGGAAATGAGCCCCTGCTGGGCAGAGTATCGCTGCGCAGTGGGTGGACGAGACTTTGAAAACCAGCTAGTCGGGTTTTCCTCCATCGGCCTTCTGGCGCCGGGCATCGCAATCGAGCACGGCCGTACCGAGTACGGGGGAAATGGAGGCGCAGTAGCCGTGTCACTTACGTCGTTCGATGACTTCACCGCGATTTTCATCGACTGGCTCTTGCGGACCCCGATACTTAGTGGCTTTTGGCAGGGCGACCGGGATATCACCACTCCGGACGTCGATCTGTTTGCCGAAGCGGCGGCCACCGCGGACCACCAGGGATATTGGGAAGACGATGACACCGCCGATGAAGACGAAAACGAAGACGAAGATTCGGACGACGAGGACGTCTATTGGGAGGATGAAGGATCATTCGCCAGCCGCAGCCTCGAATTGCATCTGCCCCAAGAACTCATCGATGAGGTGCGGGTACAACTCGGCGCGATGAATCCCGAGTACGCCGCTGCGCTCAATCTGCCTGCAGCCTCGCTGGACCCGAAGTCAACAAAGGGCTGAAACTCACGGCACGTCATGGCTTCGCTCGACCCCTCGATGGGCATGCGGGCAATTCCCCGAACATGCCGAGAGCGTGGGCGTTTCGGCATACGGCGAGAGGCGTATGTGGCGCCGCGCGGCTAGCTCAGCTCAACTACATTCCGATCCGGACCCCGGGGTCACGCCCGCCGTCCGGCTCAGGAAGATAGCCCGCGGTATGGGACAACGTCAGACCTCCGAGTCGTTAGTCGGCGCAATGACGACGCGGTTGCCAACCTGAGTCGGTAGCCTCCAGCCGTGGGACGAAAACGGAAAGCGGTCGCGGGGGAAGCGGCAGCTACGGGCGGAGATATCAAGCGATTTCGTAGGGCACTTCGGTCGCTTGACGTCGTTGATTCACGGTTGGATTTCAAGTCATGGTCCGAGCGCGTCGCGAGGTTGGTGGGGGAAGATCGCGTGGAGGAATTCGACGCCCTTCCTCCTGGCGACTACGAGTCGAGCTACAACTTCAGTTACCAGTCGTTCGAACACGCGCTTCACTTTTCCGTGGGCTGGCGGTCGGACCCACTGCGGCTGGAGTGCGAGTGGATGATTCCGCGACTGCGGGACGCCCTGGATCGCAGTGACAGCTCTAACCCATTCTTAGTGGAAATCGGCGCTGGGCCTGGCGCGGCCTCGGCGTTGATATCCGCCGCGCTGAACGTACCGGTCATTGCCATCGATGCCCACCCTGCCTCGGAAGGCTTGGCTGAACAGTTCGCCGAACGCACCCGCGGAGTTGTCGAGTCGCGCGTCGGTGACATGAAAGACCTCGAGCACCAGCTCAGAGGAGACCGCCCCTCCGCCGTGTTCGGTATGGGCATCTATAAGCACTTCCAGCCGCCGCAACAGGTTGGCGACTCGTTCAGCTACTGGGCAGACATGAAAAGAGCCGCCGCTGCGTATCGAGCGGAGGCCGATGTAGAGGCGTTTATCGCGGCCCTCAACGGCTGCGACCTTCTGCTGTCGGAAACGGCCGGCGTTGTACACCTAGCAGAGATCGCGGCCGGGCTCGCCGCTCACGGCTACGTCATCCCCCGCGAGGGCCTGGCCGAGATTGAGGCCGCAACACCCCCCGGGCCTCAAACAGCCCACACAATGCAGTTCACCACTGCAGAACTGCCCACGCGCGACCCGAACTTGCTTATCGAGCTGTACCGGCCGTTGCCAACAGCCAGACCGTTACTCCAGATCACGGGCGACGATGTGCGCGCCGAGGCAATGCGACTCAGTTTGGAGCCAACCGAGCTCGTCGGGGCAACCGAATGGACTTACAGCGATGGCTCTGGTGTGCACCGTCACGAGGTCTTCCTAAAGGATGGGGTCGCAGGGCATTACCAGGCAACAACACGTGGGTTCCGCGAGATTCGGTTCGTTGGGTCTGGCAATGTGGATGAGTTGGTCTACGGGGTAAGAGAACGAGCTTCGGCGATGATGGTTGGTGGCCAGCTAACTGCTCGCGAGATCAACACACCGGCGCCCATGTGGGGAACCGGATTTGACGCCTGATTCAGCGGAAGGCGGCGGCGGCCGCCCGCTGGTGCTGCCTAAGCCAGCGCACTTTGATGTGCGCTATTCGCGGCTGATGAGCGGCGCGCCTGCTCGCCGGCACCAGATCCGGGTTTGGTGTCATATCTCGGTGCCACACTGAAGCGATGCAGTCAGACATGTTGATGTTCACGGTTTCGGGAACCGGCCAAACGGTCGATTCGATGCCTTCCAGCCGTCTGGCGAAGCTGGGAATCCTCGAAACTTCCCATCTTGA
>JBJTGN010000334.1:0-6297 GCA_046093905.1 Actinomycetota bacterium | reverse complement strand
GCTTCGGCTCGTCGACATCAGGTTTTGCATCGATGATCCCGAACAACTTGTGCAGTGAAGCCGCCGAGGACTGCACCGTGTTGTACAACTGGCTCAATTGTTGTACCGGATCGAAAAGATTTGCGAGAAGAAGTACGAAGGCGGTGACCGTTCCGAGAGAAACACTTCCTCGATGTACGAGCCATCCGCCAAACCCGATCACGGCACCTGTCGCTGCGATACCAGTGAATTCGACGAGTCCGAAGTACCAGGTACTCACCTTGACGCTGTGCATGTGCGACGCGAACAGCGCACGATTGCTGGACACGAACTGCTTCGAACGATTGTCCTGTTGACCGTATGCCTGGATGACACGGACACCAGTGATGCTCTCCTGAAGATTCGAAAGGTTGCTACCCACCTTTTCCCGAACATCCAAATAGGCCTTGTTCGACTGACGCTGGAACCGAATCGATGCTGCAATCAACAGCGGGAGAACGAGAAGAGTCACGAGAGCCAGTTGCCATGACAACACAAGCAGCAAGACCACCGAAAGGAACAGAAGCAAGAAGGCCGAAACGAATTGCAGCAGTCCGAACTGAATCAGTTCGCTCATCGATTCGATGTCCGATGTCATGCGGGAAACGAGAACTCCGGCCTTTTCTCGGTCGAAGAAGGCCATCGACTGCCGCTGCATCCGATCGAAGACAGTGAGCCGGAGATTTCTCAGGAATCCCTCTCCTGCCCGGTTCAATTCAACGAATTGAAGACGGCCGACGAAGTATCCGATGATCGTCACCACCACGTAGGACACGACGGAAAAGTTCAGAACTGCACCGTCACCTTCGCTGATCCCGCGATCGATTGCGAAGCGCACGATGGTCGGACCTGCAAGTGTCACCAGCACACTCATCAAGACGAACGTGAGTGCCAGCATCAAGTGTCGCTTCTGATCGCGAGCCATGTGCACAGCACGCCTCAGAACCCCGAAAGCCTCGACTCTGTCGAGTCGATCAGCATCCTCGATTGCAGACGTTGCCCACATCAGACGTTTCCACCCGAGCGAATATCCGTTTCATCGAGTGATGATCCATCGAGTGTCGCCGTCAATCCCTCTTCATCGCCCGTATCGTCGCGCACGACCCACGATGCGAGAACCTGTCGATATCGCTCACTCGTTCTCATGAGGTCGTCGTGGGTGCCGTCTGCTGCCACGCCACCTTCGTCGACGAGGACGACTCGACTTGCGAGTGCGATCGTTCCTGCTCGGTGTGCAATGACAAGAGTCGTCCGGCCGGCCATGACCGTCGCCATTGCATCTCGAATCTCGTGCTCCTTGGACGGATCAACAGCCGACGTTGCATCATCGAGGATCAAGACTCGCGGATCCGCGAGGATCGCCCTCGCAATGGCGATTCGTTGCCGCTGTCCTCCGGACAGCGAGAAACCTCGCTCACCGATCATTGTGTCGTAACCCTTCGGTAGCGCCTGAACGAATTCGTGTGCCCCGGCCAACTGCGCTGCTCTCTCGATGTCGGACCGATCGGCGTCGGGCCTTGCAAAAGCAATGTTGGCCGCAACGTTGTCATTGAAGAGGAACGTCTCTTCGAACACGATTCCGACCGCTCGGCGAAGATCCTCGAGCCGAAGACTTCGGATGTCGGTGTCGTCGATGCTGATCGACCCTGAGTCCACGTCGTAGAAGCGCGCAAGCAAACGCACGAGTGTGGTCTTTCCGGAGCCAGTGGCGCCCACGATTGCAACTGCCGAACCCGGTTCGATGCCCAAGTCGAAATCGCGGATGACCGGCACTTCGCGTCCAGGAAATGTGAACGAAACGCGATCGAAGCGAATACGACCAAGAGCTGTGCGGTCCAAGTCGATTCGCGCAAGCGGTCGAGGGTCGGTGGGATCGACGATCTCGTTGCGAGTCAAGAGGACTTCTTGCACTCGTGTCAATGCCACCGATGCTCGCTGAGCCAGAGCAACCGTCATTGCCAAGTTCCTCAATGGCCAGATCAACATCGTGATGTATGCGTTGAACTTGACGAGGTCTCCCACACTCATGTCGCCAGCCATGACTCGATGGCCGCCGATACCGAGGACGGCAATCAATCCAAGCGACGGAAGAAGATCGAGCGCCGGCAGAAACTTGCTGCGAATGCGCGCTGCTTCCATCGACACCGCACGAATGTCGTCGGCCTCTTTTCGGACCTTGGCCCCCTGGACGCCCTCGGCCCCAAAACCCTTGATGACTCGGATTCCGGACACACTCTCCTCCACCACCGATGCGAGCTGGGCTTGCTCCTGCTGGACGGCGAGAACTGCGGGGTGGATCTGGCGCGAGAATCGATTGGCCAGGACGCTCACAAAGGGCAAGGGCAGCAAGGCCACGAGGGCGAGCGTCGGCTGCGACTCGAGAAGAAGAACGACGACTGCTATCACCATTGCCAAGTTCGACAGGGTGATCGGAATCATCACCACGAACGCTTGAACTTGTTGGAGGTCCGACGCCGCTCGACTCATCAATTGGCCGGTCTGTGTCACGTCGTGAAAACCCACGTGCAGTCGCACGATGTGGTCGAAGATCCGCTCGCGCAGTCTGGTCTCGATCCAGCGACTCTCCCGGAAGGCCAGCCAACGCCTCCACCCCGTGAAGATTCCTGCCACGACGCCCGCTGCCACCACCAGGCCGGCCCAAAAAGCGAGCGTGCCACGACCTTCGATTCCGCGATCGATGCCGAGCTTGGTCAGTTGCGGAACCGACACCTTGCCGAGGGCCCACATCAACCCGATGGCCACTCCTGCCGCCAGACCCCGACGTTGCTCCCACAGAGATTCTCGGAGGAGCCGCCAACCATCCTCCATCTCGGATTCGTCAGGACGTGGCACCTCGGGACCGGTGGCGTCCTCACGGTCCGAGGCGACGTCGATCACGAGGTGAAACTAGCCGAGTTCACGTCTCGAGGACCGGTGCCGAAAACTCTGCAACACCCCCTCGGCACGCTGACCTCATGAAACGAACCACTTCTCGATCGCCGATCACCGACGCCCAGCAGAGCACTCGTTCTCGAGATCCCCAACCGGCACAACTCGAACTGGATGGTTTCGGCACCATCCATCCTCTCCTGGCTGCAGGTCACGTCGATCCGCGCTTCATCTTGTCCGATGAGACGTGCCGCATCGGGCGCAAATATCTCGCCGAGATGCGACGAATCCTCACCGCTTCAGCGGAACGCCCTGCTGCTTGATCAGGCAGCCGAAGGCGAAAGGGCTCGCACCGAGTCCCAGAAGTTCAACTCCGGGTCGAGCGGCAAGATCGCAAGTGAGCTCGTGGTGACCCCATTGTCGAAGTAGGCCTGAATTCGTCGACGACACTCCGCAACCGAACCGTGAACGACGATGTCGTCGACGACCTCGTCAGGAATCGCTGCGAGAGCTGCTTTGCGGTCCCCCGCCTTCCACGCGTCCCACATTCCCTGCAACTGCGGTCCGCGACCGAGCCACCGATGGAATTCCGCATAGACCGGAACGTTCAGATATGCAGCTATTGCAAACCGTGCCGCAGCTCGAACCACCTCGGTGTTCTCGCTCGGACACACGAAGATTCGAGCGACGATCTCACGCTCTTCACCACCAGCCGCGTCTCGCACGACACCGACCACTTGTGGCACATCTGCCGGTGCGAGCCAGTTGATGATCGCACCATCGGATTCGCGCCCAGCCATTCGCAACATGCCTTCTCGAAGAGCTGCAACGAGAATCTGCGGACGTTGTTCAGGACGGACACCGAGTTTGAAACCGTTCACTTCGAACGTGTCGTACGACTTTGCGACTTTCTCCCCCGACAACGCGTCGTTGAGAAAGCGCACCACATCGCGCACCTTCTTGTACGGCTCGACGAAAGGAATCCCGTACCATTTCTCGACAATGACATTGCTGCTCGAGCCGATACCGATTGCAAAACGTCCTGGTGCCGCATCAGCCAAGCTCGCGACGCTCTGAGCGAAGCAGGCAGGCGATCGGGTGTACGCAGGAACGATCGCTGTTCCCAACCTGAGACGAGGCTCCCACGCTGCAGCGAGAGCCAACGGCGTGAAGGCGTCCGCCCCATCGGACTCCGCCGACCAAATGTCGGTGTACCCCATATCAGCCAACTCGACGAGCCGTTCACGATGCGAGTGCAGGTGTCCCGGAAGCGGAACTGTCATCCCAGGGCGCTGAGGCAGGGAGCGGGCAGGGAGATTCGCCTGCGAGGGCTGAGTCGATGAGGTCATGAGTTCATTCTTGCCGGTCCGGGACCAGGCATGTCTCGCCAGAAGCGAACGATGCAACTCTGGCTGGCAGTCGCCAACAGAGTCCCATCTTCGGCGAACATGTGCACCAAGCCGTGACCAAATCCGCGTTCGACTTGATGAATGCGAATGTCCAAAAGCACCCATTCGGTCGGCACGAGACGTCCGATTCGCAGCGTATTGTCCAGGCTGTTTCCCCCACCGCGGATACCGAGTGATTGGCCAACGCCCATCGGCACGAAATCACCGAGAATCGCAAGTGCGGCTGTATCCACTCCATCGATCACTTCGGGAATGCGCGACCACAAAATGACCTGACCGTCACCGGGAGTGCCGTCGAGCTCTTCGAGATCCGAACGACCTTTGACGATCCGCTGATCCATCCGACCGCTGATCGTCCCCGACCAATCGAGGACGTGCGGTCTCTCCTCGCACTCGTGTGGCAGCGGAAGATTCTCCGGCATCTTCTCCCACTGGCCGTGCGGTTCGATGTCTCGGTCGCCGAGAGCAGCGTTGACCGTCAAGATCTCGCGATCTCCTACATGACACACGGCTCGAGCCTGTGTGATCTGATGCCCTGTCACTGCAAGCGTGACATCGATGTCCATCGTCTCACCCGGTTTGGCATACGACAGGTACTGCGCGGTCGCCCAGACTGCTCGCCTCCCCGACGTTCCTTCCATTGCTGACACCGCGGCGGCAAGTCCGCAACCGCCGTACAAGAATCCGCCTCCGGTCGAGATTCCCGGAACCACCGGAAGAATCCATCGATGAGGGTTGTGTGTCGATTGAAGTCCGAGAAAATGTCGACTGTCCATCCGTGAGAACTGTAGATCCGATGCAGCGCTCTTGCCCGTTCGGCGTCGAGGAACACGGATTCGCTCCTCCCACCCGTCACAACTTCGATTAACTTGCGGTTCGTGACCAACGATCAACCATGGCAAGGCGATGCATGTTCATTGAACGAGGCATTCCGACGAGGTGAACGTTCACCGGTCGAGGAACTGGATGCAACGATTGCAGCGATCGACCGCAGCCAACTCAACGCGTTCTGTCATCTCGACATCGAGCGCGCTCGCGCCGAGGCTGAACGAGCCGACGTGAATCTTCCTTTTGGTGGAGTCGCAATCGGCATCAAAGAGCTCCAACAGGTCGAAGGCTGGCCCGACACCGAAGCCAGCGTCGCCCTCGAGAACAACATCGCTGCGCACTCGTCGATCTTCGTCGACAGACTTCGAGATGCAGGATCGGTCCTGATCGGCCAGACAACATCGAGCGAGTTCGGGGGCGTCAACCTCACCCGTACCGTTCTCCACGGCACGACTCGTAATCCCTGGAATCCGCAACGCACACCGGGGGGATCGTCCGGCGGGAGCGCATCGGCAGTTGCTGGGGGCTTGGTCACACTGGCATCGGCAGGAGACGGAGGAGGTTCGATCCGAATTCCCGCGGGATTCACGGGTCTCGTGGGACTGAAGGCGACGTACGGGCGCATTCCACTCGGACCTTCTGCGCAGCTCGGAAATCTCACAGTTGTCAGCGGATGTGTTTCGCGCAGTGTGCGTGACACTGCTCGTTGGTTCGATGTCTGCTCAGGCCACGATCCGCGTGACCCACTCAGCCTGATGAAAGCCGAATCGTGGGAGAAAGGACTCGGCACATTCGAGTCCGACCTTCGCGGACTTCGAGTTGCGATCGCACCCAATTGGGGCGGTGCCGTTGTGTCGCCGACGATGTGGGAGCTCCTTCGATCACACATCGATGAGTTGGTGTCCCGTTACGCATGGAAGGTGGTCGAACTCGACACCTCACTTCCGAGCATGGGAGCCGCTTGGTCGATCAGCGGCATGCTGCCGATTCATGCGCAACTGGGAGACCTGTGGCCGGCATGTGCCGACGTGTTGACTCCAGAAATTCGCTTCGGACTCGAAACTGCCATCGATCGCTACGGGCCGATGGCGAGAGCCCGTATCGAGGAAAGGCGCACGCGAGTGAACGAGCGAATGGCAGAGATCTTCGACCG
>JBJTGN010000333.1:0-6033 GCA_046093905.1 Actinomycetota bacterium | reverse complement strand
CTCGAAGCGTTCGCGAGCGGTGAAGTTCTCGTCATGGTCGCAACCGATATTGCGGCACGCGGCATTCACGTCGACGACATCGGTCTCGTCGTCCACGTCGATCCGCCAGCTGAGCACAAGGCGTTCTTGCACCGTTCGGGTCGCACAGCTCGCGCAGGAGCATCGGGCACCGTTGTGACGGTGATGACGCCCGATCAGAAGTCCGACGTCGATGTCCTCACGCGACGCGCTGGCATCCAACCGCAACGCACGAAAGTGCAGCCGAATCATCCGCTGATCGCTGAACTCACGGGTCCGGTTGCTCCGAAGCGCATGCGTGAAATTCCCCAAGCCCAACCGCAGGGCCAGAAGCAGGGCCAGAAGCAGGGACAGCCGCGAGGTCGTCGCTCGGGTGGTGCCAAGGGCAAGCCTGCCGGTCCGGGAGTGAAGGCTCGTTCGTCGGCGCCGGCACGCAGTGCGGGTAACGCTGGTTCTTCGCAGCCTTCGGGTGTTCCTCGTCGACCCGGTTCGCCAGCGGGTGGCGCCCGCCGACCCGGATCCGCACCGGGTGCATCTCGCAGGTCGAAACCAGCCTAACCGTGTGCTAATGATGTTCTGAATCATTGAGTAGTCGGACCGCTCTCGGGGAAGCGCGGTCCACACGGCTCCTCGATATCGGAACAGCTGGGGGAAGTCGATGGGGGCCGAGTGACGACGTTGGATCGTGCCGTATCCGTGGTTCGGCTCCATGTCCTGCGACTCGCGCCAGCCATTGGCTTGATCGTGGTGCAACTCGGGTTCTTCGGTCTTCCAGCCGGAGCGTGGATTCGCGGTGCTGTCATCGGACTGCTGACGGCGCTGCTGGCTGTTGGGATGGCTCTCGTTTATCGCGCGAACCGCGTCATCAACTTTGCACAAGCCGACCTCGGCTTCGTGCCGACAGTCATTGCTGTCGGACTGATCGTGTTCTCCGGCCTGCCGTACTTGTTCGGTCTTGCTGTCGGCTTGGTCGCGTCGATCGTTCTCGGAGCACTGGTCGAACTGGCGATCATCCGCCGGTTCACCCGGTCGCCTCGCCTCGTTCTCACCGTGGCAACCATTGGCATCACGCAATTGCTCGCAGTGTTGTCGTTGCAGATTCCGAAGTGGTGGGACGAGACAGCAGCATCGCAGCGTATTCCGGCAGTCTTCGACTGGAAGTTGACGATCGGTTCGTTCATTCTGAATGCGAACGATCTCGTCGCGTTGATCGTTGCACCGGTGGCCATGGTCGCTGTTGGGTTGTTCCTCACGAAGACTCGGCTCGGTATTGCTGTTCGTGCATCGGCCGAACGATCCGAGCGTGCATCGCTTCTGGGGATTCCGGTTGGCTGGCTGTCGACAGTGGTGTGGATGCTGGCAGGTGGACTGTCGTTCCTTGCTCTCTTCTTGAGAGCGGGCATTCTCGGCGTTCCAATCGGCAGTGCACTGTCGATCTCGACGTTGGTGCTCGCGCTGGCTGCGCTCGTCATCGGGCGTCTGCGACATCTGCCGACTGTGGCAGTTGCGGCTGTCGCTCTCGGGATCTTCGAATATGGCGTCCAGTGGAATGCATCGAGCCCGTTGTTGATCGCTCCATTCGTCGGAGCAGCAGTGATGATCGCACTGTTGATCCAGCGTCGTGAGACGACCCGATCGGATCTCGATGTCCAGATGTCGTGGCGCCTGGCCGATGAGGTGCGTGACCTCACTGCGCAGGCAGCTCGGCTCCCGCTCGTGCGTCTCATGCGGTGGGGAATGTGGTCGATCGTTCTCGCCAGTTTGGTGCTCGTGCCATTCGTGTTGCGCACCGACCAGATCATCAAGATCTCGGCCATCGTCGTGTATTCGATCATCGGCTTGTCGCTCGTCGTCCTCACCGGATGGGCCGGGCAGATTTCGCTCGGTCAGTTCGGTTTCGTGGCACTCGGCGCTGCCGTGAGCGCGAAGTTCACATCCGAATGGAACGTGGATCTGACCCTTGCGCTGATCCTCGGCGGGATTGCGGGTGCTGCTGCTGCGTTCCTCGTGGGACTACCCGCCCTGCGATTACGGGGTCTGTATCTCGCAGTCACGACTCTGGTGTTCGCGCTGAGTGTCACGTCGTGGCTGTTGAACGACCGATTCTTCTCATGGATTCCCGACAAGCGAATCGAACGACCGCCGTTGTTCGGCCGGGTCGATGTGTCCACGCCGACTCGGTTCTATGTGTTCACACTCGTGATCCTCGTCATCGTGCTGATCGCCGTACGCGGAATCCGCCGCAGTCGCACCGGACGGGCAATTCTGGCCATGCGCGAGAACGAGCGGGCAGCGCTGTCCTATTCCGTTCCGGGCACCCGGGTGAAGCTGACCGCATTCGCGTGGTCGGGCGCAATCGCAGGAGTCGGCGGAGGACTGTTCACGCATCTCAACTTCAGTTTCGATCTCGGCAGTTACGGAGTCGGTCGCAGCCTCGACGTCTTCACCGCATCAGTCGTTGGCGGTCTCGGTTCGTCCTTTGGAGCGGTGCTCGGCGCTGTGTATCTGCGAGGAACCGAATGGTTCGTGACAGCACCCGAATGGCGATTCCTGTCTTCAGGAGTTGGGGTTCTCGCAGTGTTGTTGATCCTGCCGGGAGGCCTTGCGGCACTGGTGATCAAGATCCGAGACGAATTGGTGCGCCGTATCGAGAACCGTGCCCGAGCGGCTGAGTCGGAAACTCGCACTCTCGACGAACCTGTGGGAGGACAACCATGAGCGGTGACGCCGGCGAGAAGCTCGGGACGACGTCGAGTGGCAGGTTCCGTTCGATTCGCCATCCGGTGATCACGCTGCGTGAGATCTGCGCGGGTGAACCTGCCTTTCCGCTCTTTGTCCTGTTCGGCCTCAATGCGGTCGACGAATTGGATCGAGCAGCGTTCGGCATTCTCCTGCCGGAGATCCGCGATCACTTCGGTCTCGACCTCAGCACCATGCTCGGTCTCGTTGCCCTGGCAAGCGTCGCTGCTCTCGCTCTTCAGGTGCCGATCGCCCAATGGGCCGATCGCTCGAAGCGCATTCCTCTGGTTGCGACGGGGGCCCTCGTCTGGGCGCTGTTCTCCGGGCTGACGGGTCTGGCAACCGGATTGATCGTCCTCACGATCGCCCGCAGCGGTTCGTCACTCGGCAAAGCAGTCATCGATCCGACTCACAACTCGCTGATTGCGGACTACTACCCGATCGAGACGCGCACCAAGGTGTACTCGGTGCACCGGGCCGCCAACGCAGTCGGTGCATTTCTCGGACCCCTGCTCGCAGGTGTTCTCGCCTACTCACTCGGCTGGCGAGCGCCGTTTCTGATCTTCACGAGTCCCACCGTGATCTTCGCGATCCTCGCCTTGAGATTGCACGAGCCCGTGCGCGGTCGCTGGGAAAGGCTGGCCACGGGCGTGTCCGACGAAGTCGCGAATACAGAAGAGAGTGCGCCGTCGTTCTCGGAGAGTTGGCGAACCGTGCACAAGGTGCGGTCCTTGAAGCGCATCTGGTACAGCTTGCCGTTCCTCGCGACGGGTCTCGTCGGGTTCGTCACCTTGGCGTCGCTGCTCTACGAGCAGGAGTTCGGCCTCGACGAGCGCGCCCGAGGAGTTGCTGCCGCGATTGCGGAACCGTTCCAATTGCTCGGACTCATCGTCGGCGCTCGTTGGATCTCGAACAAGTTCGCGGGCAACGTTGCCGGGCGGACGCGCGTCGGGGGAACAGTTGCCATCGCTGCTGCATTTCTCGCGGCTTTGTTCGCCCTCGCGCCGAACATCATCTTGGCCGTCGCCGTCAACTGTGTGATCTCTGCTGCTCTTGCCGTTCTTGCGCCGGCCATCTTCTCGGGTCTGTCACTTGCCATTCCACCCCGAGCTCGAGCAACCGGCTTTTCGGTTGCATCGCTGTGGGTCATTCCGGGTCTTGGCGTGCTGCCGCTGATCGGCTGGGTGGCCGATCAGTTCACAATTCGCATCGGCATGTTGGTGATGATCCCGCTGTTCATCATCGGCGGTCTCATTCAGCGTTCGATCGGCAATGTGATCATGGACGACATCGCCCAGGTCTGGCAGTCAGCTGCTGCTCGTTCCGAGGCTCTCTACGAGCGTCAACGGGGTCGCTCGAAGCTGCTCGTCCTGCGCTCTGTGACCGCTGGATACGACGGTCGCATGGTGATTCACAATGTCGACATCGACGTCGATGAAGGCGAAGTGATCGCACTCCTCGGCACCAACGGCGCCGGGAAGAGCACCCTGCTCAAGTCGATCAGCGGTGCGGTCGAAGCCGATCGGGGAGCGATCATCTTCGACGGTCGCGACATCACGCACGCGCCACCTCACGAGATTGCTGCCATGGGCATCGTGCAGATGCCCGGGGGAGCAGGCGTGTTCGGATCATTGACCGTGCGCGAGAACCTCGAACTTGCCGGCTGGACACACAAACGGGATTCGCAAGAGGCCGCGCAAGCCCGCCACGAGGTTCTCGACATGTTCCCGATCCTTGCAACGCGGCTCGACGAACCAGCAGCGAACCTGTCCGGAGGGCAACAGCAGATGCTGGCTCTCGGCATGAGTTTCATCATGCGACCGCGGATCTTGATGATCGACGAACTGTCGCTCGGGTTGGCACCAGTCATCGTCGGTCAAATGCTGCCTGTGATCGAACGCCTGTCGGCCGAGGGAGTCACGGTGATCCTGGTCGAGCAGAGCGTCAATGTCGCTCTCACCATTGCCCAGCGTGCCTATTTCATGGAGCGCGGACAGATCCGCTTCTCGGGGGCGACGTCGGAACTGCTCGAACGCCCCGACATCTTGCGCTCGGTCTTCCTCTCGGGAGCATCAGCGGGCGAGCCCGTGTCGACGGCGAAGCCGGAGCGATCGTCGAACCCTGTTGATGCAGGCGACACAGTCGTTCTGCGTGTCACCGACGTCGTTGCAGCATTCGGCGGTATTCGAGCCGTCGATCAACTGTCGCTCGAAGTTCGACCTCGAGAGATTGTCGGCATCATCGGGCCGAACGGAGCCGGCAAGACGACACTGTTCGACATCATCTCTGGCTTCACAGCTTCCGATGGCGGCTCGATTCACATCGGTGGTGTCGACATCACATCGGCATCACCCAATGCCCGTGCGCTCGCTGGTCTCGGACGCTCCTTCCAGGACGCACGACTGTTCCCGGAGTTGACAGTGCGCGAGACACTTGCGATTTCACTCGAGCGGTGGGTGACGAACAAGAGCACTCTGGCCGCAGCACTGCACCTCCCGCCGGTCTTCGACGCCGAAGCGAGTATTCGTGAGCGCACCGATGAATTGCTCGAGCTCATGGGCCTCGGTGACTTCGAGAGGACTTTCGTGCGCGAACTGTCGACGGGTACTCGGCGCATCGTTGATCTTGCGTGTCTCGTTGCCCACCGGCCGAGCGTGATCTTGTTGGATGAGCCGTCATCGGGTCTTGCGCAGCGTGAGGTGGAGGCGCTGACCCCGGTGGTCGAGCGCCTGCGCACCGAGATGGGCTCCGCTCTCGTCATCATCGAACACGACATTCCATTCATTTCGTCCGTCGCCGACCGCCTGATCGCTCTCGATCAGGGTCGTGTGATCGCCGATGGCCAACCGCACGCGGTTCTCACGCATCCGGTTGTCATCGAGTCATATCTCGGCACGTCCAGTGCCGCAATCGCCCGTTCCGGGCAAAGGGGGTAGAGATGCAACCTGCAAGCAGCACGAGCCCGGGGGCGAAGAGCTCCAGTGCTCTCAAGAAATGGGGGCCGATCGCAGCCATTGTGGCGGTGGTCGCGGTTGTCGTGATCGTCATCGCCACGTCCGGCGGCGGTGACTCCGACTCCGGTGATGCCGTGTCACCGGGGGACAGCACCACCGAAACCGTCACACCGGACACCGCCGGTGACGGTTCGTGGACGTATCCGCTGTCCTATCCGCAGGCAGAAGAGATGGGGATCGAAGACACGATCGAATGGGGTGATCGCTGCGACACCGAACGCGGTCGTCTCGCCGTGGTCGACTTCTTCGCGCCGTTCTGTAT
>JBJTGN010000332.1:0-2678 GCA_046093905.1 Actinomycetota bacterium | reverse complement strand
CATTTCTAAACCCGCGGCAGATCATCTACCTAGATGGGCCTCGGACGAGAAGGCTCGACAAGGCTCGTTCGGTACTTGCATCCGGAATATACAAAGTCAAGCGTCATCTAGCGGCCGGAGCATATGAAGTTGTTATCGGCGAGTACCGCTCAGCTTTTGCTTGGGCGCTGCTGCGCAAGCTTGGCGTGTCAGTCCGATCTATCGTAGTTGTTGACGATGGAACTGCGACGCTTCGCATGGACAGGCGCAGGAGGATACCGCGATCGCGGGAAGGATGGCGCCTTGCACTTCAGAGGACATTATTGCGTCTGGTCGGAATCCGCTGCGCGGTTCCACCAGCCGGCCTGATTTTCTTTACCGCCTATGCCATTGACGATTACATCGCCGAAGGCGACACGCTAGTTCGAAACGATTATCGCAGTTTAAGGGATTCAATCTGTGGCCTTACCCCGGACGAGGATTCAGTCTATGTACTTGGCGGCGACGTGACTGGCCCTCATGACGCGGGGGGAGTTGATGTATACAACCACGAGTTGGAGCTGGCCCTTGAACTGGGCCGATTCGCCGCCGCCGACACGGGGAAAGCAGTGATCTATGTGGCACACCGTCGCGAGCAAGTCGAGAAACTCGACGCTCTGCGAAAGGAGTTCACGGTTGTCACTCCGAGCGTGCCATTCGAGATCTTCCCACGTATCATAGGAAAGCGGCCTCGCGCCATAATCGCATACTGCTCATCGGCCCTTGTGACAGCAGCGGAACTCTTCGGGGACTCCGTTGACCTCACCGCTTTGCAGCTACCACGCGCTGCTATCCAAGAATCCTCTAGGCGATTTATCGACGGGATATACGACTACTACCAGAGGGAAGTGCCCGCAATACGTATCGTTCAAACCCAACGGCCGAATTCCCAACGATTACCGGATTCTCGGCGCTGAGCTCCGGCAGTTGCCTCCGATGATAATTGTGTAGGTAATTGGCGGCCTCTATCGAGAAATCGGCGAGATCGAGAAAGGCGATGTGGAATCAGCACTCGAGCTAACCGATTTGCTGCTGCTCACGCGGGTAAGGAGGTGTTGTACGTGGCACATTGTCGTGAGCGTTCAGAGAAACTTGCCACCACAAGCAAGGAGGTCAAGGTCGCAACCCCAGACGTGCCCTTGGAGATAGTCCCGCGAACACTTGGCACGCGACCGATTTCGATCCTCGGATACTATACATCGATGTTCGTCGCCGCCATTGAACTCCTAGGTGATTCGGTTGAAATCATTTCGGTGCAGACACCCCGTGAACGACTAAGTGACTCGTGGCGTCCGTTTGTCGATGGTGTTTACGAGTATTACCGAACTGAACACCCCTCAGCAATTCGGACGCCATCAGTTTCCGGTGGGATTATTTAAAGTGGCACAGGCTGCGGTCCGGAAAATGCAACAGCAATTATCGCAACTGATCCGCAATCGAAAGGTCCTCGGATCTGCTTCGCTAGCGACGGCCGACATTGCCGCAAAAGCCATCGCTTTGGCGATAACGCCCTACATAGCTAACCGGATGGGTGCCGCAAGCTTTGGCACCCTCAACCTTTACCTTTCGGCGACTGAGATCATTGCTTTTGCCCTTTTCCTGGGAGGGCCTGCTCTCGTGACAGCTGAGTATGTTAGAGAGGGATACACTTCAGCGCGCGGCCTCCGCGCTGCCAGCATTCATTGGTCGCTTCAGGTTGCGGTTGTATTACTCGTGGCAAGTGCGCTGATTTCCTCGGGCGCGCCACACTCGCTGCCTCTTGCGATTGGCGCGCTCATCATAATAGTTAGCTACGTTCAGGGCCTGAACACACTAGAGCTAGCTTACTACCGGGGTGCGCAGGAATACCGGGTTGCGGTTATCGGGCAATTTTCCTTTGCCGTCCTCAACGTTGCATTTACCGTCGTCGCATTCGAAATATACAAGGCCACGGCTGCCAATCGTCTCCTAGCCATAGCTCTGGCCGGCGGATTAGTCCAGCTCGCTTACGCGATTGAATTGAGGAGAAAGTACTACCAAACCCCGGATAGGAGTACGCAGCAGGCAAACAGGTCGCTGATTATCAGTTTTGGCCTATCGATCTCCGCGTATGTTATAAGTCAGTGGGTCCGCTCGAGCGTAGACCGATTCGTCCTCACTGCCTACGCAGGAGTCTCTGCGGCGGGTATCTACAGCGTCGCGCTCACATCGGTAACGGTTCCTGCTATTTTCTTTTCCATCATCAACCAGCAGTTACAGCCATACCTGTATAGGCGACTCAAGGAGAGAAACTTCGGCGGATTTAGACGTATCCAGTTCTGGATAGTTTTCCTTGTAGCCTGCGTCATGCCCTTCTACTACTGGGTGCTTATTGCGTTCTTCGATAGGATCTTCGATCCTCAATATCAGCCGGCGAAGGCTCTCATACCAGCTTTGCTGGGCGCCTCAATGGCACAGTCGATGTACCACATATTCACACATGCGGCATTCTACGAGCGCCGGGGTAATTACATCTCATCACTGACGGCCTTAGGTTTGGTTACTCATCTTCTGGGTCTCGGTACGCTGGCAGCGCTTGGCCAGGTCACCCCCTCGCGAGTTGCGCTGGTGTATTTGCTTTCAAGCTCCGCCGTCACCCTTGGTATGGCATTCCTGTCTCAACGCACGGTAAGCCATCTGGC
>JBJTGN010000331.1:0-1561 GCA_046093905.1 Actinomycetota bacterium | reverse complement strand
GCTGTCGATGGACAAGATAGAGGTCGCCCGCGGCGCCGGCCAGGAGGCCCTGGATGCGCGGAAGTGGTGTCTGGACTACAACGAGTCTGATGTCGCCGCCCAGGCGGCGATCCGCGACGGGGTGCGGGCGATGTGCGCAGGAACTTCGGACTGATGACCACCAAGGAGACGGCGATGTCCGATGTTGTCGCGGATCCTCTGCTCCTGGGCCAGCGGGTGATCGCGATCCTCGAAACAGGTCAACGTGACGCCACCTACAAGCTGGCCACGCTGATGGCACTCATTGACCACTGCATCGAGAACCTACCGAAACAGGCGGACGATGTTCTTCGTGTTCCTCTTCCGGAACTGGCGCACCGCGTCCTCGTCCTCTACTGGCCGCAAGTTCGCCCCTTTGAAGGCCAAGAGCTACGCCAGCGTCGGACGGGTGCGATAGCCCGCATTCCGGACGCCGCCAAGTCGCTGCGGGAAGCCACACGTTCGGGAAACAGCGGACTGTCACTGGATATCGCTGTGAACCGCGCGCCCAGGGAGTACCAGACAGCCATCGCGAAGATCACTCTGGCGCTCGCGAAACAACCGCTGCCGAGGTTGCAGAAACTCCCGGGCTCGCCGGTAAGCGACCCATTCCTGTACGACGACTCGTTCCTCGGTGAAGGCGTGTCGTTGCGCCAACTGGAGGCTCACGGCAACGCGATCACTTTGAAGCCTGGCATTGCTTTCGGCCTTGCCCGTCTGGCTGGCCTGTTGAAGCCGGCTCTTGAGATCATGTGGGTCGAGGACATTCGTCAGATGAACAAGTTCCTCGACGCAGAGGTCCCGGACGTGGCGGGCCATCTCTTCGGCCGGGAGCGTATCGCTCTGGGGCCCGTCCGAGCAGCCTTGACGGAGGCGTTCGGGCCGCATTGCTTCTACTGTGGCACTCACCTGCCAACGGGGAACCCGGTCGACCACGTGCTGCCTTGGTCACTGGTGGGGATCGACGGGCTGGCGAATCTGGTTCTCGCATGCGCGAAGTGCAACGGCGACAAGGGGGGCGCGCTACCGGCTATCGAGATCGTCGATCGCGTCCTGGAGAGGGACGGGGCACTGTTGGAGGAGATCGCCCAGGAGATTCAGTGGCCGGCTCAGCGTGACCGGGTTGTCGCCGCAGCACGCGGAATCTTTCGCGGACAGCCCCCGGGCGTTCCAACCTGGGCCGGCTACCGTCAGACGGTTCGATTCGATAAGGCCTTTGTACCCGAGTGGCTGCAGGCACCCTAGGTATGGCATCCAGCCCGCGACTCGACTCTCGTTGACTTTTGGTCACGGATTTGGTCACGCTTTCTCGCGAAACAGGTGCACACCGTGCAACTCAAGGCAACCATACGCAGTCCCGACTGGCCGATGATCAGCACCGATGGAACCATGAAAACGGTTGTCCTACAAACGAGCTTGGAAGAGGGCTACCTGGTGGATCTGATTGCCGGTCCGTCAAGTGCAGTAAGCCCGGGTCGCGCTGTCCAGCGCGTGCCGGTATAGCGGATCCAGGCGGCGTTCGTCGGCGACGACAGTCTTGGCG
>JBJTGN010000330.1:0-1487 GCA_046093905.1 Actinomycetota bacterium | reverse complement strand
CGGGAGACACGGCCCGCGCTTCTCGAGCAGCATCGATCCCTGATTCTTCGCCGAGGCGAATGTCGATGACCGCAATATCGGGATGAGTCTTCTCGATCACCTCATGGAGCGTTGATCTCGATTCAGCGACTCCAACGACATCCATGTCGGGATATAAACCGAGTACCCCTGCGAGAGCATCACGAACCATTGCATGGTCATCACATATCGCGACTGTTGTCATGTCGACCACCCAGGAACAGGTACTCGCCACGAGATCGACGTTCCGCCTTCGGCGTTGGCCAAGATCTCTGCCACTCCACCGAGAGCCCGCGCTCGCTCTTCGATATTGGTCAATCCACTCGACCGGGTGATGCCCAACGGCATGCCCACCCCGTCGTCGGCCACCACGAGATGCAAACAGCCGTCTCGCGTTCGGTGAACAAGAATTCTGACGATTGATCCCGACGAGTGACGCACAGCATTCGACACGGCTTCGCGGACTACCGCCCTCAAGTGCGTGACAATGTCGGCATCGTTCAGTTCATCGATGTGAACCTGCATGTCGAAATCCATGGCAGACGGCCCGATGATCGGCAGAATCACATCTTCCAACTCACGACGCAGCGATGCCTTGGGCTCCTTGCATACGTCGAAGATTTCGTCACGAATATTGGCGATCAATGTCGAGAGATCATCCGCAATGTGCTTGACAATCGCTCGGAGACGGTCGTGCACGTCGCCAGATTCGGTGATGAAATCTTCCAGTCGAGTGGCGACAGCGTTCAATCCGAGAGATGAGGCATAAATCTGTTGGATGACCGAGTCGTGCAAGTTGCGGGCGATGCGCTCTCGTTCTGCGAGCAACGCTTTGTCTCGCTCAGCAGCAAAGACGAGCGTGCGTTGGTCCGCCAGTTTCGCACCGAGCTGTCGCAACTCGCTCAAATCACTGCCGACTTCGACGAGGTAATCGCCAACTCGTTCCCAGAGAACGGAGATGACAACTTGTGGTCCAGGCGGGCGATACTGGCCGCGCTTGGCGGGAGTGAACTCGAACAGCTGCACTGCACGTCCCGAACTCCAGGCCGTGCTGGCGTATTCGATCGCAATTTTGGGCTCGAAATAGGCCTCGGACATCTTGGACATTTGTGCGACCGGCTGAACGCGCACCGCCTCGTAGCCGCTGTTCCACCAGATCAGATGGGCGTCGATCAGGGTGCCGTATTGGTCGAGCACGGGCTCGTGAATGGCGATGTACTCGCCCAGACTCTGGAAAATTTGGGCGACGTCGATCGGCGAGAGAACATCGATCGAAACACTGGGACGACGAACTTGCGTCACGCCGACAGGCTAATCAACTGGCGCGTTGAGCCTCACTGCTGAGTCGATGAGTCGATGGAAATGTGACCATCCGAGTTCCACCAACCGAGACATTTGTAATGGGTGCATGTCCTCGGACCCGAGAATCGTCAACGCGATCCACCGGCCATCCAGTCTCACCAAACAAC
>JBJTGN010000329.1:0-12633 GCA_046093905.1 Actinomycetota bacterium | reverse complement strand
TGCGAGAGAAAGAACACCGACAGCCAGGGACCCGAACCGGCTGCGAAGCCCAGGAATGACCACCATCAAGACTGTGGCGATCATCGACAAGGGCACCAGCACGACTGGAATGTGCACGAGGAGGGGGTGGGAAGGAATGTTTCCAAAGGAGTCGATCATTGACGGGTCCTCATGTACGTGATGACTGCACTGATGGATGGTTCGGATAGGCCGCCGAAGCGTGGCATCTGACCCTGAACGTTGTCAACGAATTCTGAGGCACCTCGGCACTGTACCGATCCGTTCACCCCAACGAATAGGGACTTTGGTCGGTGCCGATGATGTGGCATCGCGAGACGCGCCTGGAGTCACATCTAGGATCACAAGCCATGGACTGGATCTCTGACCCTGATGCATGGAGTGCTCTCGCAGCACTCTTGGCCCTCGAAATCGTTCTCGGGGTGGACAATGTGATCTTCATCTCGATTCTTGCCTCCAAGCTTCCTGCGGAAGTCCAAGACAAGGCGCGACGAGTGGGAATTCTGGCTGCAGCTGGGATCCGAGTGCTGCTCCTTCTCGCCGTCGGCTGGATCGTGACGTTGAAGAAGGACCTCTTCTCGATTGGCGATCTCGGTTTCAGCGGCAAGGAATTGATCCTGCTCGCCGGAGGGCTATTCCTCATATTCAAAGCAACTCGAGAGATCCACCACAAACTCGAAGGCGAGGGTGAGGGAGGTCATGGAAAGGCCGCTCCAACGTTTGCTGCTGTGATCGGACAGGTCCTTCTTCTCGACTTCATCTTCTCGATCGACTCGGTGATCACAGCTGTCGGAATGACGACGTATGTGCCGGTCATGGTGATCGCAGTTCTCGGTGCAGTCGGAGTGATGCTGATTGCATCGAAGGCGATCTACCAATTCGTCAACCGCCATCCATCTGTGAAGATGCTCGCCTTGGCATTTCTGCTGTTGATCGGTCTCACGCTCATCGCTGAAGGAATGGGTGAGAAAATCCCCAAGGGCTACGTGTATGCGGCGATGGCGTTCTCCGTTTTCGTCGAACTTCTCAACATCGGCTCGAGGAAGCATTCCAAGAAGACAGTTGAGCCCGTGCACCTCTATCAGCGGATGGACGACGAATACTTCTCGAACTACTGAAGTCGACCCGGCTTCTCCGAGACGAAATATCCGATCCCGTACGCGACGAGGGCCACCCCGGTACAACGGGAGTGGCCCTGGTGGACTGAGATCGAACTCCGGCGAGTTCGAAGCGGTCCAAGTTCATGACTTTGTCCCATACGGCGACGAAGTCACGAACGAACTTCTCCTTGGCATCGCTGCACGCGTACACCTCGGCAAGCGCACGCAACTGCGAGTTCGAGCCGAAGATGAGGTCAGCGCGGCTGGCCTTCCACTTGAGCGAACCCGACTTGCGGTCGCGACCCTCGAAGGTCTCTTCGGACTTGTCCGTCGGAGTCCACTGCGTGGACATGTCGGTCAAGTTGACGAAGAAGTCATTCGTCAGGACACCCGGACGCTTGGTGAGAACACCGAGGTCCGACTGCTTGTGGTTGGCGTCGAGTGCACGCATGCCGCCGACGAGAACCGTCATCTCCGGTGCCGACAGAGTCAAAAGGTTGGCTCGCTCGAGGAGGAGCTGTTCCGTCGTGACAATGTGTCCCGGCTTCAGGAAATTGCGGAAACCGTCGAAAGTCGGCTCGAGGACTGCAAAGGACTCGACATCGGTCTGATCCTGAGAGGCATCGGTACGACCCGGGGTGAACGGAACCGTGACTTTGACTCCAGCATCCTTGGCAGCCTTCTCGACCGCAGCGCAACCGCCGAGGACGACGAGGTCGGCCATCGAGACCTTCTTGCCCTTCTTCGCTGAAGCGTTGAAGTCCTTCTGGATTTTCTCGAGTGTGGTGAGCACCTTGTTCAACTCGGCCGGGTTGTTCGCTTCCCAGTCCTTCTGTGGAGCGAGGCGAATGCGACCACCGTTGGCGCCACCTCGCTTGTCGGTGCCGCGGAAAGTCGCAGCGGATGCCCAGGCTGTCGAGACGAGCTGCGACACACTGAGACCCAACTTGAGGATGGTCTCCTTGAGCTTGGCAACGTCCTTCGAGTCGATCAGCTTGTGGTCGACTGCCGGCACGGGATCCTGCCAGATCAAGACTTCCTTCGGGGTCAACTTGCCGAGATAACGCGGGCGGGGACCCATGTCACGGTGCGTGAGTTTGAACCATGCACGAGCGAACGCGTCGGCGAACTCGTCCGGGTTCTCATAGAACCGGCGCGAGATCTTCGCGTACTCAGGATCGAACTTGAGGGCCAGGTCGGCCGTCGTCATGATCGGAGCATGACGCTTGTTCGGATCGTGAGCATCCGGCACGGTGTTGGCCATTGCACCACCCTTGGGGATCCACTGCTGAGCTCCAGCGGGGCTCTTCGTCAGTTCCCAATCGTTCTCGAGAAGGATCTTGAAGTAATCGTTGTCCCACTGGGTCGGGTTGGTCGTCCAAGCGCCTTCGATGCCTGACGTGATGGTGTCCACGCCGGCGCCGGATCCCATGGAGTTCGTCCATCCGAAGCCCATCTCCTGAATCGGCGCACCCTCGGGCTCTGCACCCACGTACTTGCCCGGGTCACCAGCACCGTGAGCCTTGCCGAAGGTGTGTCCACCTGCGACGAGAGCCACGGTCTCTTCATCGTTCATTGCCATTCGAGCGAAGGTCTCGCGCACGTCACGAGCCGACAGCAGCGGATCGGGATTGCCGTTCGGACCTTCCGGGTTGACGTAGATGAGACCCATCTGCACGGCGGCAAGCGGATTGTCGAGTTCGCGGTCGCCCTTGTAACGCTCGTCTCCGAGCCAGGTCTTCTCGCTACCCCAGTAGGTGTCGTCCGGTTCCCACACGTCGGCGCGACCGCCGCCGAATCCGAAGGTCTTGAAGCCCATCGATTCGAGAGCTGCGTTACCGGCGAGCACGAACAGGTCGGCCCAGGAAATCTTCTTTCCGTACTTCTGCTTGATCGGCCACAGCAGGCGGCGAGCCTTGTCGAGGTTGCCGTTGTCGGGCCAGCTGTTCTGCGGAGCAAACCGCTGCATGCCGGTGCCTGCACCGCCACGTCCGTCCTGGATGCGATAGGTGCCAGCTGCGTGCCACGCCATGCGGATGAAGAATCCGCCGTACTGTCCGTAGTCAGCGGGCCACCAATCCTGCGAATCGGTCATCAGGGCCTTCAGGTCGCGCATCACAGCATCCAGATCGAGCGACTTGAACTCCTTCGCGTAGTCGAAGTCTTCTTCCATCGGATCCGCAACGGACGGATTGTTGTGAAGCACCTTGATGTTCAACTGGTTGGGCCACCAGTCGATGTTTCCGGTGCCCACCTCTGGTGTGGTCATGACCCCGGTGACGGGGCACTTTGCTTCATTGCTCATTGTTTCTCCTGTTGTTGTCTGGACTGTGTGTCTGGATTGATATGGACAAGTCGGATCGTTCGGCTGTCGCCGTGACGATCAGACAGAGACTTTCGAGGACTCGTCAGATGGATAACGGCAAGACGGGCAACGACCCCAATAGGCCACCTCGGCCTCGTCGATCTCGAAGCCGTTCATATCCGAGGCCTCGAGACACGGTCGATAGCCGACTGCGCAGTCGACGTCGACAATGTGACCGCATTCGCGACAGATGAGGTGGTGATGGTTGTCTCCGACGCGGTTCTCGTAGAGCGCCGGAGAGCCGATCGGTTGAATTCGACGAATGAGACCCTTGTCGACGAGGAGACTGAGTGCGTCGTACACCGACTGACGCGAGATCGCTCCGATGTCGGACTTGGCCGTCTCGGAGACGTCTTCCGCTGTGCAGTGAGGGTGGTGGGCGACTGCCCGCAAAACCGCGAGTCGCTGGGGGGTGACGTGGAGTCCGTGGCTCTTCAGGGCTTCTGAATAGTCGATCGGCACAGCACGGAGGTTAGACAAATTTGGACTGAGTCCAAAGTTGGAACAATGTGAACTGTGTCTCGCATCCCTATGATCAGGTCTGCGTATGGATTTTCTCCCCGACCTCGCTGTTCACACGCCGATGTGGCTCGCTCTCACAACTGTGGGCGTCAACGCCATCGTTGGTGGCCTGCGGGCTTCTGTCGACGACCGTCATCACTGGGACATCGTCGGTCTGTCCACCTTTGCCGTTCTCATGGGACTCGGCGGCGGATTCATCCGCGATCTTCTGATCGGAAATCTGCCGGCTGAAAGTCTCCGTCGTCCGTGGTTTCTTGCGACGATCGCCGGGTGTGTGGTGATCGTTCTCGTGGTTGGCGAGCGAGTCGCGCGCCTGCAGCCCTTGGTGACATTCTTGAATTCCGTCGCACTCGGACTCTTCGCAATCACGGGAACTGCGTACGCCTTGCGCTCCGGCTTGCCCATCGTGTCGGCTCTCTTCATCGGAACCATCTCAGCTGTTGGCGGCGGTGTTCTCGTGTCGATCATGAAGGACGAGGTGCCGGGAATTCTGATCACCAGCGCTCCACAGGCTCTTCTCGCCCTGTTGGTGTCAGGGGTCTATGCAGCGACAGCCCTCTGGAGTTCTCGGGCCGCTGCCGTGGCTGGGCTCGCAACGGCGATCGTTGCCTTCTATGCGAGCGACTATCTCGGCGTGCAGACCCGACGCGCAGTTGGGGTCAGGGCGCTCCTCTTGACCCGAGAAGACAAGGGTCGTTAGGCGAACACTCGACGCAGACCCTTGGCTGCCCGGTCGCCGATCTTGTTGAAAACGAGACCAAGCCCAAGGTTCATCGGAGCGAGGAGACCATTGAAGGTGAGCTTCGCGTCATACATGATGTTGCAGCCCGACGAAGTCGGAGTGATCTCGATCAGATCAACGGACGTGAACAGAGCGTTCTTCCCCACGAGGAGAACGCGGGAATCAGCGACGAATTCCTTCGTCTCGTAGCGAAGAGTCACTGGTCGTCCAGCCATCGAGCCAACGGTGACGTCGAAGACTGCGTCGGACCCGGGGCCAGACCCGACAACTTGGACGACTTTCGAGATCCCGGGATCCCACGCGACAAAGGTGGTCATGTCGGCCATGAGAACGAATGCATCTCGGGCCGACTTCGAACTCGGAACGGTCACGACGTAACGGGGCATGATTCCTCCTCGAACAAAAACTACCGGTCTGGTGGAACTGAAGCGTGACCGTCGTCAGATCACGGAGTGGTGTCGGTCGATACCGAGCGCATCCTGCGCCACGGCGTCGGACTACATGTGACGCGAATGCCGACATCGACGCCGTGATATCTGTACCAATTTGGCGGCTCCCAACCCGCCAATGGCCGTGTACTGCATCGATTGTTGAAGGCAGTGCTGGTACATCGTTTAGAGTCTGCACCGATGGCAGAAGTGCGAAACACGCGGGAGCGTCTCCTCGAGGCTGCGATATCGATCATCGAAGCCGAAGGTGAAGACGGAGTCCGAGTGGACCGTGTTGCCGAGATCGCTGGCTTCACCAAACCAGTCGTCTATCACCACTTCGCCGACCGTGAAGACCTGGTCATTGCGGCGCTCTCGGAGCGTTATTTCCGATCGATCAGTTTTGCGGTCGATGACATCAAGTTCGCAGCCGCTCGGTGCCGAACGGCGGCTCAGTTCGCTGACGTGCTGCAAAAGGCTGTCGAGTCCTTTGGAACTGCGGAAGGTATCCACCGCCGGCAATTACGAGTCGAGGCTCTGGGAGCTGCCGTCTCTCGACCGGTGTTGCAAGCCAGTCTCATCGAAGCGAATCGTCGTCAGGCGGAGCTCTTTGGGGAAGTGCTGCAGATCGCACGAGAGGAAGGGTGGCTGCGAGTCGACGTGGATCCCCTGGACCTAGCCGCTTGGTGGACGGGATTGATGCTGAGTCGGCATCTGATCGAGATCGATTCCACGAACTTCGACCCGGACATTTGGACTCAGATCTCGAGCTGGACGGTCGGGCAGATGATCGGCGAACCCGACGGTTCACAGTGAATTCCGGGGCGCTTGCGGCTTTCATCGGGGCTGTGGTCCTGGCGGCCATCGACTGGTGGTCGGTGACTCGAGGCAACAAGGTCGTCGAGTACATCTGCAAGCCTGGCGCAGCAGCGCTTTTCGTGGTCGCAGCCACGTTGATCGATGCCAACGACACGGAAACTCAAGGTTGGATGGTCGTCGCTCTCGTGTTCTGCATTGCAGGCGATGTGTTCTTGATGTTGCCGAGAGATGCATTCGTGCCGGGCTTGGCCTCGTTCGCCGTAGCGCAGGTTCTCTTTGCGGTGAGTTTCGCCCTGGGAGATGTTTCTGCCGTCCGCCTTGCGATTGCGTTGGTGCTCATTGCAGTCACGTCATTCGTTCTGGCTCGTCGTTTCATCGGTGCGCTGAAGCGACTCGATCAGGGAAGCTTGATTCCGCCGATCGTTGTCTACATGTCGGTCATCTCAGCAATGGTTGTGTGTGCAATTGCGAGTAGCAACGTTCTTGGAGTTGTCGGGGCACTTCTGTTCATGGCATCTGACTCTTTGATCGCGGAGGAACGATTCGTTCAGCGACGCCGGTGGCAGCCGCTCACGATCATCGTTACGTACCATCTCGCGCTCGCAGGTTTCGTCCTCAGCCTCGTGTGAGGAGGTAATTGGCACCGCCGGAGAGTCGATGCGAAAGATCGAATAGTATGGCAAAGTTTTTGCCCATTTTTTTTCCTCTTGTGGCTGACATAGGGTCTCGGCGTGAGTCAGCCATCGGTCACGAGGCCAGTCCAGGCCCGGACCATTCGAAATACAGAGCAGATCCTTCGGTCGGCTCTCGATGCATGTGCTGAGGAAGGTTGGCCGGCCCTGCTCACACAAAGGGTTGCCGCTCGCTGTGGTCTTGCGGGGCCGACAGTTCGCGGCCGGTTTCCAGAGCGGTCGTTGCTCGCTGCTGCGCTCTGGAAGGAGAAGTTGGCTGATCAGACAATTGGCGCAGTGACGGAGGCCGTCGAGTCGCTGCGGAACATGCACAACGGTGAATCCCTCGCGCCGTTGACGTCGGTTTCTCGCTTCACACATCCGTCGACAGCAATGGGCGCCGCAGGCGAATTGATGATCGCATCCCTCGTCGATTCACCCCTGCAGCACAGCATTCAAGAAGATCTGGGCGAAGCGCTTCGCACCTGGTTGGTTCCCACGAGAGACCAATTGACCCCGCAGGACGCAGCGCGGAATTGCTACGTCTTGTCACTGGTACTGGGTTCGTTGGTATGCGGTCGCGCTCTCCCTCGAGAGACACCGAGTGTGACCAGTGAAATCGAACGACGTTGGAACGCTCTGTCGAGCAACAATGACTACGGGGAACTGCCAACTGTTCGAGACGACCTGTGGGACGAGCCCATTCGTTTCGACACGGGAGACTTTGCGTGGGACGCAGTACTGCGCGCAACGATGGAAGAAGTTGGTCGTCTGGGGTACGACGCGGCGACGATGATCAAGATCGCTGAAGCATCCGGCTTCACTCAGGGGGCAATCTTTTCGAGGTACGCCTCCAAGCGTGAGTTGTTTCTCGACGCAACCCGGCGCATGGTGGAGATCAACTCGTTGCGAAATGAAGCGTTCCATCGAGAGTTGATCGAGAAGTACGGTCCGGGAATTGCCGAAGCGATCATGCTGCGCGGCTTCATGAAGCCGAGTCGTCGACATCTCCAGATCATCAATCTCGAGCAGTTTCGATTGGCTTGGCACGACGCAGAGATGCAGTCGACACTTCAAGTCGCACTCGACCTCAACGTCGAACAGTTCGAGCGGCAGCCGTCGACTGTGACCGACGATGCTGCAGCATGGGTTCACTGCGAATATGCGATCGGAATCGGTATCGTCCTCCTGGCGGCGTTGTGCCCAGAGGCGTCCTCGCTGCCGTTGCACGTCGTGACGATTCCTCTTCTCGAAGGTAGATGACTCTCCTCCGAGGTCGCCGTATTGGGTGTCTCGCTCGTTGGCATCACTAAGAACCGGTCTTGGACGGGCGAGGTCTTGTTGGCGTTTCTGGGCTCCATTCCTGTGGCGGGAGATGGTTTTCGGGGTCTGGCCGGGGAGGCGCCCCAACCCTGTGAAGCGCCCGACCGGATAACGCCGAAAGATCTGGTTCAGACAGCATTTGAACGCATAACCTCGGTATTCCCTATGGCACATCTCCCTACAGCTGCGTTCTCCATCGCTCTCGACTGCCAGTTGGACAATGTTCCTGGCACGCTCGGTCAACTCTGCACCGCCATTGGTGAGGCAGGCGGAAACATTGGCGCGTTGGACGGGTTCGATGTACGCGGGCCGGTACTGCGGCGCAGCCTGGTCGTGCACTGTCGAGACGAGGATCATCAGCGCAAGGTGGTCGATGCGGTCAACAAGTTGAGTGGAGTGACGCTCCTCGATTGGTGGGATCGAACCTTCCGCATGCACGAATCGGGCAAAGTGCACGTTCTGTCGACGGCGCCCGTCAATGATCGAGATGATCTCTCGATGGCTTACACGCCTGGTGTTGCTCGTGTGTGCACCGCAATCGAGAACGATCCGAATCTCTCGCACAAGTACACGATTCGCAAGAACACCGTTGCCATCGTGAGCAACGGCACAGCAGTTCTCGGTCTCGGTGACATCGGTCCTGAAGGGGCAATGCCGGTCATGGAGGGAAAGGCGCTCCTGTTCAAAGAGTTCGGCGGCGTCGACGGCTTTCCGGTGTGCATCAACGCGAGCACGGCAGACGAAGTGGTCGACTTCGTGCAGCGGATTGCCCCGACATTCGGCGGCATCAATCTCGAGGACATCAAGGCTCCTGAGTGTTTCGAAATCGAAGAGCGCCTTCGTGCCAGTCTCGACATTCCCGTGTTCCACGACGATCAACACGGCACAGCTGTTGTCACACTTGCTGCTCTGTGGAATTCTTTGAAGATCACCGGCAAGAAGATGGAAGATCTCACGGTTGTGATCGCTGGAGTCGGCGCTGCCGGAGTGGCGATCGGCAAGATTCTCCTGAACGCCGGCGTGGGTGACGTGATCGGATGCGACCGTATCGGAGCGATCTATTCGGGTCGAAGCGATATGAACTCGGCCAAGCAGTGGTTTGCAGAGAACACGAACCGCGAGCGGCGTATGGGAACCATCAGTGACGTGATAAAGGGCTCTGATGTCTTCGTTGGCGTGAGCGGACCTGATCTCATCACGGCTGCCGATGTGCGGTCGATGTCGAAGGATCCGATCGTCTTCGCAATGGCCAACCCGAATCCGGAAATTCGCCCAGAGGAGGCAGACGGTCTTGCCGCCGTCATGGCTACGGGTCGGAGCGACTATCCGAATCAGATCAACAACGTGCTTGCGTTCCCGGGCATCTTCCGTGGAGCGCTCGATGCGCATGCGACCGACATCACCGAGGGAATGAAGTTGGCCGCCGCCATTGCGATTGCCGAGTCTGTGACCGATGCCGAGCTCAAGCCCGAATTCGTGGTGCCGTCAGTATTCGACCGTTCCGTGGTCCAGCGGGTGGCCCCGGCTGTTACGGCTGCCGCCGTCAAAGACGGAGTCATTCGCAAGTACTGATCGGGACTTGGCGACGATGGTCGTCAGCCAGCGTGCAGTTGTGTGCCCTTGACACGAGGTGGACCAAGGAATAGACACCATCCATGAGTTCGACAACGAGATCTTCGACCATTCCCGGTGACTCGGCAGGGAGTATCTACCTCGCAGGGAATTTCGCTCCTGTCGAACAGGAAGTAACGGCCTTCGATCTCGAAGTGTTCGGTGAACTTCCGATCGACCTCAACGGCCGGTATCTCCGGAACGGACCCAACCCGATGCAGAACGTCGATCCGTCCACGCACCACTGGTTCATGGGCGACGGCATGGTGCACGGTCTTCGTCTGCGAGAGGGTCGAGCTGAGTGGTATCGGAACCGCTATGTCGGATCGACCGCAGTCAATGAAGCCCGGGGCCTCCCCGACGCCCCTGGTCGCAACTGGAACTCGTCGCCTATCGGACCGAACACCAACGTCGGAGGTTTTGCCGGCACCACGTGGGCGATGGTCGAAGCAGGCGGATGCCCAGTCGAACTGAGTTATGAACTCGAAACCGTCGGTCGGAACGACTTCTTCGGAACGTTGCCCGGCGCATTCAGCGCACATCCGAAAATCGATCCGTCGACCGGTGAGATGCATGCGATGGCCTACGCGTGGGCCGAATGGATGGACCACGTCCAATATGTGCGAGTCGGTCCCGATGGACGGGTCAAGCGAACTGTCGACATTCCGCTTCCGGGAATGACGATGGTTCACGACATGTCGTTAACCGACAGATTCGTCGTCATCTACGACCAGCCGGTTCTCGTGGACCTCGAACTCGCCTTCGCCGGTCGTTTCCCATTCCGGTGGAACGAGGATTATGGAAACCGCGTCGGCCTCATGCCTCGTGAGGGAACCGCAACTGACATCACATGGGTCGACGTACCCGTCGGATACGTCTTTCATCCGATGAACGCGTTCGATCAACCCGACGGCACCGTCGTTCTCGATCTCTGCTTCTACGACGTCATGATGCGCAACGATTTGCTGGGTCCGTTCGGTGACTCTTCTGCGCGTTTGGTGCGTTGGGTCATCGACCCCGTGCGACGAACGGTCAGCGAGACAGTGATCGACGAGCGAGTCAACGAGTTCCCGCGACATCGCGGGTCGTTGAGTGGCAAGCCGTATCAGTTCGGCTACTGCGCTGAAGTCGATCCGCTATCCATGACATGGCCGACGGTGAAGCACGATCTCAAGACTGGCGAGCGGAAGGTCTTCGATCACGGCAAGGGGCGCGCTGCGGGTGAGCCTGTGTTCATTGCTCGTCCCGGGAGTACCGATGAAGACGATGGGTGGATCGTGACGTTCGTACACGACGGAAACGATGACTCGGCTGAGTTTGTCGTTCTCGATGCCCAGGATTTCGAACGCGGCTACGTGGCTCGAGTTCGCCTGCCCCAGCGAGTGCCGTTCGGCTTCCACGGCAACTGGGCTCCCGACTGAGTCCGTTCAACCTCACGAGTCGCGACCGGGGAAGCGAACGGACTCGAGTCCCCATTCGTGACTGCGGAGCCACTTTCGAACGACATGTTCGAGTTCTCCATCGAGTTCGGCTCGGTCGGCTCGAACCCACAGTCGACAACGTGCCTCTGCGACGTCGTCCGGGTCGATGTACACACAGCCAATCACATCTCTCGTGTGAGGATCGAGAACCGTGTAGGCGAATGCGTCGCCCGCATTGAACTCGTCTGCGTGCTGTGTGAGATCAGCCAGGTTTTGCTCGCGCGTCATCGGGTATGGCCACTCGTCTCCACCCCAGAGATCTGCCCGGAAGCCTGGTGTCGCTCGAATGTGCTCGATACTCGTCGACCAGGCGGCGAAGTCGGACTCGTTAAGTTGGGGTCCAAGTGGTTCGAGGACGAAGTTCCTCGTGGTCATCCCCGCCGGACCCCGTCTCCACATGTGGGCAAGGCTATTCGCCGGGTCGAGACCGTTTTCGCTAGGCCAGTTCGAGCAGGTTCTCGAATCCCCGTTGGATGCCCTCGCTCAACAGGTCGATGTCGGGAACCGAGTGGCGAACGTCCATGCCCAACTGCCGATCGACGAAAGCAATCCTCGACAACTCTTCCAGATGATGCGCAGCCAACTGAACGAATTGAAGGACTCCCACGAGGTGGATGCCACGGGGCTACTGATGCACATCGGCGACTACCTTCCCCGACTCCTCGCTGATCGGATTGCGAGGGCTGTCTTCCATCGCCAACGCATCGTCGAAACCGTCATCACCAATGTGCCCGGACCGCGCGCGTCGCTGTTCCTCGGACCGCACCGGATGATCGATGCGTACCCGGTGGCACCAATCGGCGGGCTCGTCCGCACCACCGTCGCAATCTGGTCGTATGCAGACCGGCTCGCCGTCGGAATCTCAGCCGACCGCCACTCGGTTCCCGACATCGACCTGTTGAGCGAGGGCATCCAACGGGGATTCGAGAACCTGCTCGAACTGGCCTAGCGACAACGGTCTCGACCCGGCGAATAGCCTTGCCCACATGTGGAGACGGGGTCCAGCGGGGATGACCACGAGGAACTTCGTCCTCGAACCACTTGGACCCCAACTTAACGAGTCCGACTTCGCCGCCTGGTCGACGAGTATCGAGCACATTCGAGCGACACCAGGCTTCCGGGCAGATCTCTGGGGTGGAGACGATTGGCCTTACCCGATGACGCGCGAGCAAAACCTGGCTGATCTCACACAACACGCAGACGAGTTCAATGCGGGCGACGCATTCGCCTACACGGTTCTCGATCCACACACGAGAGATGTGATCGGCTGTGTGTACATCGACCCTGACGACGTCGCAGAGGCACGTTGTCGATTGTGGGTTCGAGCCGACCGAACGGAACTCGACACAGATCTCGAAAACGTCGTACGAAAGTGGCTCCGCAGTCACGAATGGGGACTCGAGTCCGTTCGCTTCCCCGGTCGCGACTCGTGAGGTTGAACGGACTCAGTCGGGAGCCCAGTTGCCGTGGAATCCGAACGGCACTCGCTGGGGCAACTTCACTCGAGCCACATAACCACGATCGAAATCCTGGGCATCGAGAACGACAAACTC
>JBJTGN010000328.1:0-2794 GCA_046093905.1 Actinomycetota bacterium | reverse complement strand
CCCGTATCTCAGCCGGACGTACACCCGGATGCTTGAGCTCCGATACATCACACAGTCCCTCCGCGACCCTGCCGCAATAGACAAGGCGGTCACAGTTCGGGACTTGGCGATCCTCACTCGCGAGAAAGCGAATTCGGCTGGTCACTTCTCTGCGGCCATGGGTGATATTGAGGTCGATCAGGCGGTTAACCAGTGGGTGTCCGGTGAACTCATGTCGCTGGAGACGCGCCAGTCACTAGAGGGTCTTGGCCTGCTCAAGGTGGCACTCCGTCAAGAAGGACCGGTGAATCTGAGCGGACTCAAGTCATTGGGCTTGACCGAGGATGAGTCGTGGAGCCTTCTGAATGAACTAGTGAAGACAGTTCGGCTGCAGGGTGCAATCTCGGTGCTCGACCGCGTCGACGTTAAGAATGAGCGGTTTGCCCCGCGCAATACCCGCGTGCGCATGCGATCAACAGGATCCGACCGGACGAAGCAGATCATCAGCTGGAGCCCTACCGGCACGGGCACGACAAATGCCCGGATCACCTTCCTTCGTAAGGTGCTCGGCACGCTCGGCAACAACTCAGCGGCCGAGGATGTATTGGCCGGGTGTTGGCGGCTGCTGGAGACTGGCGGTTTCCTGGTCGGCGAGCCAGACCGTGCGGCGGGCGGCCAGGTCTATCAACTCGACCACACGAAGTTGACAGTCCGCGACGGTGGTTCCTGCTCATGGTTTCAGTGTGACACCTGTCGACAGATCACGGCGTTCTCCTTGAAGGACGTCTGTCCGAACAGTCGGTGTACGGGCAAGCTCGCGACGCTCAGTCTGCCGGCACCCGAAGATGATGCGAATCATTACCGGGTGCTCTACCAGACGATGGCGACTGCGCCTCTGAGTGCAAGTGAGCACACTGCTCAGTGGACAGCCAAGGAAGCAGCCGCAATCCAGCGCGACTTCATCAGTGGAAAAGTCAATGTCCTCTCCTGCTCGACCACCTTCGAACTCGGAGTTGACGTAGGCGATTTGCAGTCAGTGGTCCTTCGCAACATGCCGCCGAAGACTGCCAACTATGTCCAGCGCGCGGGGCGTGCTGGACGAAGAGCCGCGTCGGCTGCGCTGGTTGTCACCTACGCGAATCGGTCGGCTCACGATCTGGCGCAGTATCAGAATCCGACCTCAATGATTGCCGGTCGGATGCGGATACCGTGGATCCCAGTTGACAATCCACGGATTGCTCGACGTCACGCACACTCGATCGCGCTGGCCGCTTACTTCCGGCACCGGTTTGAACAATCCAATGAGAAATGGAGGACGGTTGGGGCCTTCTTTTCACCTGGTCCCGACGAGGGCTTGTCGCCTGCCGGAGGTGTCCAAGACTTTCTCAACCCTGTCCCCGATGCGGTTAGTGACGCGCTCGACGTCGCAATCCCACAGGCGGTTCGAGAGGAAATCGGAATTAGCGACGGCAGCTGGGTCAACCATCTAGTCGACCTATTGAGTTCCGTCGAGAAAGAGTTCACCCAAGACATCGCCGACATCAAGGAGCGGATCGCGGAGTCGGTTAAGGAGGAGAAGTTCTGGTTGAGCAAGCGGCTCAAAGATACTGAACGGACAATCGCCGACCGTGAGCTTCTTGGTTTCTTGGCCAGTCGCAACATTCTTCCGAAGTACGGGTTTCCCGTTGACACCGTTGAACTCAACACCGTTAACGCCGCAGACCCGGTCGGTCGAAAGCTCGAGCTCGCTCGAGATCTCAGCCTGGCCATCTACGACTATGCCCCCGGGAATCAAGTAGTCGCGGGAGGCAAAGTTTGGACGTCAGCTGGCTTGCGGAAGCGGCCAGGCAAAGAGTTGGTGAGGCACCAGTATCGGATCTGCGCTACATGCGGACGGTTTGAACGCGGAACGGTGCTGGACCCGACAGAGCCATGTCCCAGCTGTGGCGAAGCGTTTCGCAACAAGGGCACTCTTGTGATCCCCGAGTTTGGGTTTATCGCTGCAAGCGATCCACGGGACGTCAGCAGCGCTCCACCAGAGCGTCGCTGGCACGGCGGGAGCTACGTCGAGACCCCTGGCGATGAAATCGGCCTTTATTACTGGTCAGCCCCCAACGGCATGAAGGTCACAGCTCGAGCCGGGGTTCGCGCCTGGCTTGCCGTTGTCTCAGATGGCTCGGGCGATGGCTTCCAACTCTGTGAATGGTGCGGGTGGGCCCGGGCTTCTGAGCGGGGGAGCCGGAAGAAGAAGCATTCGCGACCCGACAATGGACGCGAATGCGATGGACCCCTAGAGCGGATCTCCCTGGGTCACCGATACCAGTCTGACGTTGCAGAGTTCACCTTCGATGGAATTGCGTACCAGCGCGATCACGAGTCCAACTGGTTGTCGTCGTTGTACGCGATTCTGGAGGGCGCCTCGTACGCGCTTGAGATCAGCCGCGACGACATCGATGGGGCACTGGCGTGGAGCGCCGATCATCGGCGCAGCATTGTCCTATTTGACACCGTCCCAGGGGGAGCTGGCGCGGCAAGGAAGATCGCCGGGAACATCCAGCCGGTGCTCGACGCAGCACTAAAGCGGGTGTCGGAGTGCGACTGTGGGCCAGAGACCTCTTGCTATGGGTGTTTGCGTACCTATCGCAATGCCCGCTTCCACGAGCAACTTTCTCGTGTTTCGGCGTTGCAGATTCTTGGAAAAGGCTGATGCTTGGTGACCAGGATTGCGTAGTGAGCGATTCCGGCCGAAATGGCTTAAACACGAGATCGCGCGACTAATAACGGTCAAAACGGTCTAGATGGGGTGAACTAGGGG
>JBJTGN010000327.1:0-5939 GCA_046093905.1 Actinomycetota bacterium | reverse complement strand
CTGTTCCCCATGTGATCGCATGGACCATCCTCGATGTACTCATCGTCCTGGGTGCCTGGCAGATTGCAAAGCGACTTCGCAACAGGGCAATCGGTCTCGCAATCGGCTTCATCCCCTTCTTTGTCGTTCTGTACTTCGTCTTTCAGAACGTCAATCGACTTCTGCCGCCCAACCTCTGACACGAGCTCCGACTCATCGCAGTGGATTACACGCTCCGCAGCAAGTCCGAGCAGAAGGCCACCGTTCCGGACACGAGGGCATGCGGTGCCTCCCAAGGGACGAAATGTCCGCAGTCACGTAACAGGAACGGTCCGACATGGAGGGCAAAGACGTGCGCAGCCATCGAGTCGAATGCGGGATAAATGACGTGATCACTCGTTCCGAACAGGACGAGCGTCGGCGTCGTATCGTTCCTGCCCATCAGCACTTCCTCGGTGCGCTTGGCCGGATCGAACACTGTCTCGTAGCCCCCGAATGATGCCCGTAGGACAGCGGCATCCCCGAATGGTTCGGTATGGAAGTCGATGTCGGCAGGCGAGAACTTCCCCGGATGTGACCAGAACCGACTCGAATAGAACGTTGCGATGTATCGGCGTCGCTCCGCGGTAGTTCGCAATTCCGAGGCAAGTGCATCTGCATCGGTTCCCTGCCGAATGAAATAGTCAGCCGCCTCGCGAGGCGCCCTTGTTCCCGCGATATCGGCCATACGTTCTCGATCGAACGGCAAAGGGGAGTTGAACAACACCATGCGATCGACGAAGGCCGGATAGCGCAGGGCCATCTCCTGAATGACCGGACCACCGAGATCGCCTCCGAGAAGGATTGCCGTTTCGTAGCCGAGTTCGTCGTGCACGAGCGCGTACAGATCACGTGCATGTGTCGGTGTGTCGTATGCACCATCCGCAGCCGGACCACTCTCTCCGAATCCGCGTAGGTCGGGGACGATCGCGTCGAATCCGGCCTCGGCGAAAGGCTCGATGACCTTCCAGAAGATGCGCTTGCTCTCGGGCCATCCGTGGACACAGACGAGAGCAGCAGATTTCCCTGCGGCAGAAGAACGGCGTCTGGCACTTTCGAGGACGAACGCCTGGCGAAAGCCGCGTGGAGATGCCCAGCGCGTCTCGAATCGGTTCGGATCGATGTTCGGGTCAATGACGGAACTCATCAGTGCCTACTTCCTGCGACTTACGTCTTGCGATACTCCTCACACATTCTTCCCCGTCGATCCGACCGACATACCGTTGAGCGCATGGACGCCAACGAGTTCCGGTCCCACGCACACGACCTCGTCGAATTGATCGCGGATTATCTCGAGAACATCGAACAACTGCCGGTCTCTGCCGATGTCGCACCTGGCGACGTCCGACACAAGTTGCCGGAGCATCCACCCCGTGAAGCCGAGGAATTCGCCGATGTCGTGCGTGATGTGCGCGATGTCGTGATTCCCGGTCTGACCCACTGGCAGCATCCGAATTTCTTCGCCTACTTCCCGGGAAACACCTCCTACTCGGGAATCCTGGCCGATCTGCTCACCGCTGGTCTCGGTGTTCAAGGTATGAGTTGGGTGACGTCGCCAGCTTGTACCGAAGTCGAAACTCTGATGCTCGACTGGATGCACGAACTCCTCGGCCTTCCACCGTCGTTTCGCAGCACCTCAGCAAAAGGCGGAGGGGTGATCCAAGGTTCGGCAAGTGAGGCGACATTGGTGTCGATCCTGTCGGCACGCTGGCGCGCGACGAACGGCACCGTGAACTCGAACGGAGACACATCCAAGCTTGTTGCCTATGCAACTGCGCAGTCTCACAGCAGCATCGAAAAGGGTCTGCGAGTCGCCGGCATCGGGACGAACAACATCCGCATCATTCCTCACAATCACGAATTCGCCATGGATGCTCGAGCACTCGACACTCAGGTGCGCGCCGACATCGCAGCCGGCTTGAAGCCGTTCTGGGTCTGCAGTACACGGGGAACCACCTCGTCCGGAGCGATGGATCCGACACCCATGATCGGACAGGTCACCAAGGAGCACGGCATGTGGCTACACGTCGACGGAGCCATGCACGGTCTCGCTGCACTTGCTCCCGAGTTCCGCTGGGTGAACGACGGCATGGAACTCGCCGACAGCTACTGCACCAACCCTCACAAATGGATGGGAGTGAACTTCGACTGCGATCTCTACTGGACCGCTGATCGACGCAGTCTGCTCGGAGCCCTGAGCATCCTGCCGGAATATCTCCGGTCCGCAGCTGCAGAGTCCGGATCCGCCATCGACTATCGCGACTGGCAGATCCCTTTGGGTCGCCGATTCCGATCGCTCAAGTTGTGGTTCGCCATCCGTCTCGACGGCCTCGAAACCTTCCAAACGATGATCCGGGATCATGTGGCGATGACCCAGGAACTCGCTGTTGCGATCGGCCGCGACGATCGATTCGAGATCGTGGCTCCGCACCCGCTGAATCTCGTGTGTTTGCGCCTCAGAGGCGACGATGACCTGACCGATCAGCTGATCGAAAGAGCCAACGAGACTCGAGAAGTGCTCTTCACCCGCACAGTTCTCGATGGACGCAGTGTGCTGCGCTTCTCTGTTGGCAGTCGAACCACGACCCGCGAACACGTGATGCGGGCGTGGGGATTGCTGCAGAGGCTGGCATAGGCTCTCCATCGGTAGCAGTACCAAGAGTTCCTCACATAGCAACACACCCCGTGCGGGGTCGGGTGAAAGTCCCAACCGGCGGTTACAGCCCGCGAACCTCTCGACACTCGGGTCGACTTCGGCGATCCGAGACGATGAGGCCGATCTGGTGGAATTCCAGGGCCGACGGTCACAGTCCGGATGGGAGCACGGGTGCGCGGCGACATGTTCGTGGATCCGGGTCGGTCGTCCCGGTTCCTCTGTCGTCGTGTCGCCGTCCTTCGTCGTCCCGCTCGGGTTCCACCCGATCAGATTCGAGACGACGAGAGAGCGATGGCAACAGCCCACGACAACGAGAGAGATGCCGACTTCATGAGTCGCGCCCTCGCTGTGGCTGCGACTGCTCGCACCGTTTCACCCCCGAATCCTTGGGTCGGCTGTGTCATCGTCACGTTCGACGGCCACATTTTCGAGGGGGCGACGGAGGCTCCCGGTCGACGGCACGCCGAGATCGTCGCTCTCGACAACGCTCGCAGTGCAGGTGCAGATCTGCGAGGCGCAACGGCATACACGACTCTCGAACCGTGCAGTCACACCGGACGTACTGGACCGTGTACGAATGCTCTCATCGAAGTCGGGATCTCACGTGTGGTGAGTGCAATCGCCGATCCTGATCCTCTTGTCGCCGGTCGCGGAATCACCCAGCTCGAAGCTGCCGGTGTCGAGATCGATGTCGGATGTCTCGCCGATCAAGCCTCTGATCAGCTCGCCGCATATCTGCACCACCGCAGGACAGGTCGCCCATACGTTGTGCTCAAGACTGCAGCGACCCTCGACGGGCGCACAGCGGCTGCTGATGGTTCGAGCCAATGGATCACTGGCTCCGAAGCGCGAATCGAAGCACATCGATTGCGTGCCGAGAGTGGTGCCATCATCGTCGGCGCTGGAACGGTGCGAACGGATGACCCGTCCTTGACGACGCGACTCGTCGACGGTCCGTCGCCACGGCGCGTCGTGCTCGGCGAGGTACCGGAGAACGCTCGTGTGCGACCCTGTGAGGAATGGAGCGGATCTCTCGAAGATCTGCTCGATCGACTCGGCTCACAAGGAGTTCTCCAAGTGCTCGTCGAAGGAGGAGCCCACGTCGCCGGATCGTTCCACCGCGCCGGACTCGTCGATCGCTACGTCATGTATTTCGCCCCGGCGCTCATGGGGGGCGACCGCGCCCGACCTGTTCTCGCAGGACTCGATGGGCAATCGATGGACGACATGTGGCGAGGAAAGATCACTCGCCTGCGACAGCTCGGTGACGACATCGAAATTGTGATCCAACCCTCCCCCTCATCCAGACTTCAACCAGAGGAGACAATGTGACCAACCCCTTTGCACCCATCGAGGATGTGATTGCCGCCATCGGACGCGGAGAGATCGTGATCATCGTCGACGACGAAGACCGCGAAAACGAAGGTGACCTGATCATGGCCGCCCAGTTCGCGACTCCCGAAAAGATCGCTTTCATCGTCAAACACACTTCTGGTGTGGTCGTCGCCCCGCTCACGGGTGAACGCTGTGACGATCTTCGCTTGCCTCTCATGGTCGAGCACAACACCGAGAGCCACCGAACTGCGTTCACCATCTCCGTCGATCTGATCGAGGGAACGAGCACGGGCATCTCGGCCTCGGATCGCTCTGCCACCCTTCGAGCCCTCGCCGACCCGAGCATCGGCTTTGCAGCATTTGCCCGTCCGGGGCACATCTTTCCGCTTCGTGCACGTGAAGGCGGCGTCCTGAAACGCGCTGGCCACACAGAAGCTGCTGTCGATCTTGCGCGACTTGCCGGTCTCGAACCAGCAGGGATCATCTGCGAGATCACGAAGGACGACGGTTCAATGGCTCGTCTTCCCGATCTCGTCGAGTTCGCCAAGGAGCACGGGTTGCTCCTGTCGAGCATCGCCGAGTTGATCAAGTACCGACGTCACAACGAAAAACTCGTCACGCGGATCGGACAAGCCCAAGTGCCAACCGATTGGGGTGTGTTCACCTGCACCGCCTACCGCAGTGATCTGGACGACACCGAACATCTTGCGTTCTCCCTCGGGGATGTCGACAGCGGTGATCCCGTCCTCGTGCGCGTCCACAGCGAGTGTCTCACCGGCGATGTGTTCGCCAGTCGTCGTTGTGACTGCGGACCGCAGTTGCATTCGGCGATGTCCCTCATCAGCTCAGAGGGTCGTGGAGTGGTCGTGTACTTGCGCGGTCACGAGGGCCGGGGCATCGGAATCGGACACAAGATTCGCGCCTATTCGCTCCAAGACGGCGGTCTCGACACTGTCGATGCCAATACCGAACTCGGACTGCCGATCGACAGTCGGGAATACGGAATCGGTGCACAGATACTCGCCGACCTGGGGGCGAACAAGCTGCGCCTGATCACCAACAACCCTGCGAAATACGGAGGGATCGAGGGCTACGGGCTCGAGATCGTCGAACGGGTGTCGTCGAACATCGCTCCGACACAGGAGAATCTGAAGTATCTGCAGACCAAACGAGATCGCATGGGTCATTTTCTCGACCTTCCCCAATCGATCACCGAAGGAGTCGAATCATGACCAGGATCAACAGCAATCAAGTGGCCCCGAAGAGCTTGGACGGATCGAAGTTGTCGATCGCAGTCGTGTGTGCACGTTTCAACGATCACATCGTGTCCGAACTCTTGGCTGGAGCACGCCGCGGCCTCGAACGGTGTCGCGTTCCGGAATCAGCGATCGAAGTCGTCTGGGTTCCCGGTGCATTCGAAATTCCCCTTGCAGCCATTTCGCTTGCCGGCTCAGGTGCCCATGACGCCGTGGTCACCCTCGGTGCTGTCATTCGCGGTGACACAGCCCATTTCGAGTTCGTCGCGGGAGAGTGTGCACGGGGTATCCAGAATGCTCAGCTGGAGACGGGAGTTCCGATCATGTTCGGTGTCCTCACCGTCGACACCAACGAGCAGGCCATCGAACGGTCAGGACCCGGCATCGACAACAAAGGTGATGAAGCCGCTGTCGGAGCCGTCGAGATGGGACTTCTGATCAACCAGATCGCGGAGACGTACCCGAACCTCGATTGACCGGTCGGGTGACCAGTCGAGAAGACGACCTCGTCGGTGCTCGCCGTCTCGTCCGAGTCGTTCCCACAGACGTGTATGAGCACGTCAAGGAACAGTCAAGCAGGCCGGGTGACGGCTGCTGCCCTGATCACAGCAGTTGCACTGACTGCATCAATTCCCATCACATCCGCGTCCACATCGTCTGCCATTGATCCATCC
>JBJTGN010000326.1:0-6430 GCA_046093905.1 Actinomycetota bacterium | reverse complement strand
CAGCAGAGAAGAAGCGAGCATTCGATCGGGCCTGGAAGACCCGAACGACGATGAAGACCCAATCGACGATGAAGAGTCGCACGACCATGGCACACTGAATAGTCGTCGGCTGAGCCGACGAGAAACAAGAAGGACTGAACGCCGCGTGGCAACAGCAAAGATCAAAGTCAGCGAACTAGCAAAGAAACTCGGCATGACCAATGCCGAACTGCTGGATCTCTGCAAAGACAACAACGTGGCGGCGAAGACCCCTCAGTCCACACTCGTCGAGGCTTTCGTTCCGATGCTCGAGCGCAAAGCCAAGGCTCTCGGTCTGGTTCGCGATCAGCAGCCAGAAGAGGCCAAGCCGGTCAAGAAGGCGCCAGCGAAGAAGGCAGCCGCCAAGAAGAGCGACGCGGACGGCTCCGAGGCAGACGGTGACGATGCAGTCAAGAAGGCATCGGCGAAAAAGGCCGCTGCCAAGAAGGACGCAGAACCCAAGGCAGAGCCAGTCGAAGTTGCGGAAGCTCCAGACGCACCCGTCGTCGAGGTCGCTCCCGAGGTCACCGAACCACGCCCGGCTCCCACGACGTCGTCGGGTCCCGTTGTGTCGAGTCGACCGACTCCGACCCGCGAGCCAGTGCGTGAACCAGTCCGCGAACCCCTTCGTGAACCCGTGCGGGAGACACCGCGTGAACCGCAGCGCGAGGTCGCTCGAGAACCAGTCCGCGAACCGGAGCGTGAAACCGGTGCCGATGCACCTCGAGATCCAGGTGCTCGACCTCCCGTAGGTCGTCCGGTGCCTCCGCCTCCTGGTCGACCAATCAGCGCTTCGGGTCGTCCGGTACCCCCGCCGCCGGGACGTCCAATCAGCCCGTCTGGTCGTCCTGTGCCCCCGCCGCCTGGTGGTCCGCGTTCGACTGGCCCGCGTACGGGTGGTCCGGGTTATGGCGGACCGCGTACGGGCGCACCGCGACCTGCAGGAAGTTTTGGAGGACCACGGCCAGGCGGGCCGCGCCCCGGCGGAGCATTCGGCGGTCCGCGCCCTGGTGGCGGCCCGGGAGCTCCCGGCGGCGCTCCTGGTCGTCCCGGTGGAGGAGGTCGGCCTGGAGGCGGACCTCGTCCGAGTGGTGGACGTCGTGCACCGCGAGGTGGCGGACGACGTCGTCGGCGTGGAGAGGACGACTTCCAGCCGTCGATGATCTCCTACAGCGAGAGCGATGCTCCGGTTCCCGAGGGCATCGTCGTCATCGAGCGAGGAGTGTCGTCTCAGGAGTTCGCACCGCGTCTCAACCGAACGGCAGCCGATGTCGTGCGGTTCCTGATGAAGAACGGTGAAATGGTCACGGCGACGATGACTCTCACCGACGAGCAGATGGAACTGTTCGCTCTCGAGATCGGGGCCGAGATTCTTCTCGTCGAACCCGGTCAGCAAGAGGAGATGGAGCTTCAGGCTCTGTTCGACGACAGCGACGACGACGAATCACAAGAATTGCGTCCACCGGTCATCACTGTGATGGGTCACGTCGACCACGGAAAGACGACTCTTCTCGACCGCATTCGAAATGCCAATGTCGTATCTGGTGAAGCGGGTGGTATCACGCAGCACATCGGTGCGTACATGGTGGATCATGCCGGCAAGAAGGTGACGTTCATCGACACCCCGGGTCACGCAGCGTTCACCCAGATGCGAGCACGCGGTGCTCAGGTCACCGACATCGTTGTTCTGATGGTGGCAGCCGACGACGGCGTCATGCCTCAGACAATCGAAGCAATCAACCACGCGCGCGCGGCCGAAGTGCCGATTGTCGTGGCCATCAACAAGATCGACAAAGAGAATGCCGACGTTCAGAGAGTTCTGTCCCAGTTGTCGGAGAATGATCTCATTCCCGAATCGTGGGGTGGCGACACGATTTGTGTGGAGATGTCCGCACAGCAGAACCTCGGTATCGACGATCTGCTCGAGCAGTTGACGATTGTGGCCGAAGTGGAAGAACTGACGGCGAATCCACACGGTCGAGCAAAGGGCGTCGTTCTCGAAGCGAATCTCGACACAGGTCGAGGACCAGTTGCGACGATCCTTGTGGACAAGGGCACGTTGAAGGTGGGCGATCCCATCGTTGCCGGCGGAGCCTGGGGCCGTGTTCGCGCAATGATCGACGACAAGGGCAAGCAGATCAAGGAAGCCGGACCGTCCACACCCGTGCAGGTTCTCGGTCTTGCGTCCGTTCCCCATGCTGGAGACGAATTCCGAGTCGCGCCGGACGAAAAGACTGCACGGACAGTCGGCGAGGCACGTGAGCAGAGGCTGCGAGCGAAGGCTCAGCGCGGCGACGCGCGAGTAGCCCGAGGCGTGAGGCTCGAGGACGTGTTCTCGCAGATTCAAGCCGGTGAAGTGGCAACGCTGAATCTCGTCCTCAAAGCAGACGTTCAAGGCTCGCTCGAGGCGGTCACTGAGAGTTTGAGGCGCCTCGAACGCGATGAAGTGAAGTTGGCTTTCGTCCACCGCGCTGTAGGCGGTGTCACGGAGAACGACATCACGCTCGCTGCAGCAACAAATGCCACCATCATCGGTTTCAACGTTCGACCCGACCGCAAGGCGCGTGATCTGGCTGAGGCCGAGCACGTCGAGATTCGAACCTACGAAATCATCTACAAGCTTCTCGAAGACATGGAAAGCGCCATGGTCGGAATGCTTGCGCCCGAGTACGAAGAAGTCGTCACGGGTGAAGCTGAAGTCCGAGAAGTCTTCCGCGTGCCCAAGCTTGGAGCAATCGCCGGCTGTTACGTGCGTAGTGGCCAGATCACCCGAGGCAGCAAGGTTCGATTCCTTCGAGAGGGTGTCATCATCTGGAAGGGCTCGATTCAATCGCTGCGACGCTTCAAGGACGACGTACGAGAGGTTCGAGAGGGCTTCGAATGCGGTATCGGATTGTCCGACTTCCAGGACCTGAAGCAAGGTGACCTCATCGAAACGTTCGAAGACAAGTTGATCGTGCGCACATGAGCGATCTCGAGTTCTTCTTCGATCCGGTGTGTCCGTGGGCGTGGATCACGTCGAGATGGGTGACCGAGGTGCAATCGCAGCGCTCCTACGACGTGCGTTGGCGCTTCATTTCTCTGAAGATCCTGAACGCGAACAATTCGGCTGACTGGTACACCGATCAGTACAAGCGTTGGCACCTCATGGGCCATGAGGCGCTGCGTGTTGCCGCCCACGTCGATGCCACTCTTGGTAACGACGCCGTTGCAGCGCTGTACACGGCAATCGGCACCGAAGGACACAACAAGGATCGTCGAGAAGACTTCGCAGCGAGCACGGAAGTTTTCGTCTCGGAGTGCCTGAAGATTGCCGGCCTCGACACCTCGCTCGTGGAGCGAGCTTTCGACGAAACATTGGATGCCCGCATTCGAGCGGACACCGTTGAAGCTCTCGGGCGAACAGGTCCTGATGTCGGTACTCCGATCCTGACGTTTGCGCCCGGCTCGGAACGTGAGGGATCCTTTTTCGGTCCGGTGATCGCGCGAATCCCGCGTGGAGACGAAGCACTGCGACTGTGGGACGCGGTCGAGGTCATGGCGACGACTCCCGGCGTTGCCGAACTCAAGCGGTCGTTGCGCTCCACGCCAGTTTTCGATTGAACGCTGACGATTCACATGTGTGGCAGAAACCCAGCCAAGCAGTGCCGATATCGTCTGTGGCGTGAACCGTCCGAGACCCCGTTCCACTCAGCGGTCGACCCGGGCGTATCCGCGTTCAGCGCGCTTGGGTGAAACTCTGCGTGAAGTCCTTGCAGAGGAACTCGTGAAGATCGACGACGAGAGATTGTCCTTCGTGACCGTCACCCGAGTCGATGTGGATCCCGAAATGAACCGGGCCATCGTCTACTTCGACTCGCTTGCCGGAGAGGACGGTGACGAGCCGATCCTCGAGGCATTCACGGATCACAGAATTCGGCTCCAGGGTTCGATTGGCAAACAAGTGCGTGCCAAGAAGACGCCTATCCTCTCGTTCCGGCCCGACGATGTCATTCGTTCGGCGGAGAGGATCGAGCGCATCCTTCACAGTGATCCCTTGCGCGGACACGATGTCGTGGTCAACGAGGAGAACTACGACCCGAAGAAGAGGCCGCCGCACTCCGAGCCCGGCTCGTCCTGATGGCTCGGCGCCGTCCCGCCAGCGTTCACGGTCTCCTGGTCATCGACAAGCCCACGGGCTGTACGAGTCATGATGTCGTCGACCGCGTGCGCCGCGTTCTCGGTGAACGCAGAGTCGGTCATTCGGGGACTCTCGATCCGGACGCCTCAGGAGTTCTGCTGATCGGTGTCGGTCAAGCCACGCGCCTTTTGCGCTTTCTCGACATGGCGCACCTGAATGGAAAGCCGACGACATACAAGGTGTACTCCGGCACGGTCGTTCTCGGAACCGAGACCGACTCTTTGGACGCAACGGGGGAGATCGTTGCGGAACACGACATGTCGGAACTGATTTCTTCCATGACGCCAGCATCGATACAGAGCGTCATCGATACGCATCTCGTCGGAGACATCATGCAGATTCCACCGATGGTGTCTGCTCTGAGAGTCGATGGTAAGCGTTTGCACGAACTCGCCCGCGAGGGAATCGAGATCGATCGGGAGCCGCGTCCCGTGACTGTGCACGAGTTCCAGGTGCTCGCTACTCACGACAACATGATCGACATTCGCGTCGAGTGCTCCTCGGGTACCTACATTCGGACCCTTGCTGCGGACCTGGGGCACCTGCTCGGAGGGGGAGCACACCTGCGCGATTTGCGCCGCACGTCAATTGGTTCGTTCGGCATCGACATTGCAATTCCACTTGCCACGTTCGAAGCGCTCGACCAGGAGAGTGCCCGCAACTCACTTCGACCCATTCTCGACACCTGCCGGAGTTTGAGTCGAATTTCAGTATCCGATGAACAGCGTCGATCGGTTTCTGTCGGTTCAGTGCTTCCCCAAGCGATGTTTTCGGGGGAGCCGCCCTGGGCGGTCGTCCACCAAGATGAGAGTGGAGTCACGGAATTGCTAGCCGTTTACGAGCCATTTTCGAACGAGCGAGTCGGTTCGGAGATGGCCCGTCCCATCGTGGTACTCGTCGCACCACCTTCGCCACTGACAGCTTTGTGATCGACGACTTGCGGGCGATGGGGCTTTCGTGACGTTGTCGAATCGTCCAACTAGCGTGTGATCCCGTGTTGATCATCGACGACTTCTCCACATGTCCGTGGCCAGGTCTGTCGAGCGTCGTAACGATCGGCGCCTTCGATGGTCTCCACATCGGTCACCGCCTGATCATTGGCCAAGTGATCGAACGAGCGAAGGAGTCCGAGAACCGGAGAAGTGTTCTCGTCACATTCGATCGCCATCCGGCATCGCTGGTTCGCCCCGAGTCGGCCCCCAAGTTGCTGTCGACCCATGAGCACAAGATCGAACTGTTGGCTGAAACCGGCCTCGATGCGACAGCAGTGATCACCTTCGACGAAAGTCAGGCAGCGGAGTCACCCGAAGAGTTCGTCGAGCGAGTGCTGGTGAACTGCTTGCGGGCAGAGAGAGTTGTTGTGGGCGCGGACTTCCACTTCGGTCGGGGTCGAAGCGGAAACGTTGAACTTCTGCGTCGCCTCGGTGAGCGCCACGGGTTCTCCGTGCAGCCGGTCGAACTCGTGAGTGCGGGCGAGACGATCACGAGTTCCACGGCGATTCGTTCAGCCATTGCAAGTGGTGACGTCGAGTCCGCCGCTGTCATGCTCGATCGGCCTTTCGAGATGAGAGGCGTGGTTCGTCGAGGAGATGCGAGAGGTCGCACAATCGGTTTCCCAACAGCCAATGTCGAAGTCTCGACGAAGTACGCTCAACCTGCCGAAGGTGTCTATGCGGCGTGGTATCTGCGAGAACTCCCCGATGGCTCGACGGTTTCATTGCCGGCTGCGGTCAACATCGGCCGTCGCCCCACGTTCTACGAAAACGCTCCGCTGGCGCTCGTCGAAGCACATGTCATCGATGGCCGCGATCTCGACTTGTACGACGAGCAAGCCCGGCTGCAGTTCGTTGCACGATTGCGAGAAGAACGAAAGTTCGATTCGCTCGAAGACCTGAAGCGACAGCTCGAAGTCGATGTCGACGAAGCTCGACGTCTCCTCGCTCGTCAGACCAGCAGCTGATACGCCGTCGACCTCTGGACGAGGTTTCGACCGAGAGGCGCAACGAGAGCAGAGAACGCATCCTCGCTCATCTTCTGTCCGTGATTCGCTCCTGCAGCGCGGCTGATGTTCTCGTCCATGAGCGTTCCACCGAGATCGTTGCATCCGGCTCTCAAGAGTTGACGTGCACCATCGACGCCAATCTTCACCCAACTGACTTGGATGTTGTCGATCGATCCGTGATAGGCGATTCGGGCGATTGCGTGCATCAGCAGAGTTTCACGGAACGTCGG
>JBJTGN010000325.1:0-2755 GCA_046093905.1 Actinomycetota bacterium | reverse complement strand
GTCCCAGGGCGAGCTGCAGGCGCTGGCGCTGGCCATCTTCATACCCCGCGCCACGTCGCCGGCGAGCCCCTTCCGCTTCGTGGTGCTCGACCATCCGATCCAGGCGATGGACCCGTCCAAGATTAACGGATTCCTTCAGGTGCTGACCGAGCTGGCCAAGGATCGTCAGGTCATCGTCTTCACTCACGACGACCGGCTGCCGTCGGCCATTCGAACCTCGCGAACCGAAGCCCGGATCATCGAGGTGACTCGCGGTGCTAATTCGGTTGTCCACGTGACGGAATCCAGCGATCCGGCAACCCGACTGCTGGACGACGCCTTCGCCGTCGCCGCCGACGAAGCGGTTCCCGAAGATGTCAAGCGCCGTGCGATCCCCCGATTGTGCAGAGAAGCCGTCGAAGTCACCGCCAAAGATGTCTTCGCTTCGCGGGCATTCGCGCAGGGGCGTTCACGCAATGATGTGGAGTCGGCCTGGGAGGCTGCGCAGAAGGTTTCCAAGCGATTGGCGCTGGCGCTGAGCCTCGACCCCGATGACCAAGCGGCTGTCGACAAGTGGGTTGCAGCCGGACCAGCCCGTAAGATCACAATGGCCGTCGTCAACAAGGGAGTCCACCACGGAGCTTTCAATCCCAAGGGGGCCGTCAACGATGCCAGGCGCACCGTAGCCGATCTGGCTCAAGTGGCCAAGTGATCGACCGCGCTGCTCTGCTTCACCACGCCGAGCAGGTGCTCGACGGAGAAGTCTCCGTCGGGTCCTCGGGCCCGCGCACCGCGGCTCTGCTGGCGCGATGTGCTTTCGAGGATTGGCTCGACGAGCAGAGCGCGACATGGGCCTCGACCGAATACCCATCTCCTTCTACGAGGTCCAAACTCGTCGTGCTGGAGGTCTTGGGTGATCGTGAGGTGGGTGCCCAGGCCCGGTGGGTCTGGGAGGCGTTGAGCCGCTCGGTTCATCACCATGCCTATGAACTGCAGCCCTCGACGACTGAAGTTCGGTATCTGGTCGAGCAAGTGCGGCAGTTGGGGGTCTGATCGTGTTCGTTGACGACGGCGTCGTCATCTACAGCGCCTCCGATCTCGCGGCTGCTGCGCGTTGCGAGTACGCACTGTTGCGTGCCTTCGATGCGCGCCTCGGGCGGGGTCCCGCGGTGGCAGCAGACGATGAACTCCTGGCCCGAACGGCACGGCTCGGCGACGAGCACGAGAAGCGCCACCTCGACGAACTACGTGCGCAAGTCGGCGATGACGCCGCGATCATCGACCGCCCTATCCATACTCGAGCCGGCCTGACCGCCGCGGCGGAGGCGACCCGGGAAGCCGTGGAGCGACGCGCACCGGTGATCGTGCAGGCGGCGATGTTCGACGGCCGGTTCCTCGGCTTCGCTGACTTTCTGGTGCTTGAAGAGGGCGGGTACCGACTGCGTGACACCAAGCTCGCGCGCTCGGTCAAGGTGACAGCCCTGCTGCAGCTGGCCGCCTACGCCGAGGCATTGCGAGCCGCCGGCGTGCCCGTCCTGGACGACGTTGAGCTCGCGCTCGGTGACGGGCAGTTGATGTCCTTTTCGGGGGGGGAGTTGTTGCCGGTCTACAGGTCCCGCCGGGGAACTCTGCAGGACTTGCTCGATCGCCACTATGCCGGTGACCAGCCGGTGCGGTGGGGTGACGAGGCGGTGAGAGCGTGCCTGCGCTGCCCGGAATGCGAAGTCGAGATCGAGGCTCGGGACGACGTCCTTCAGGTTGCGGGGCTGCGTGCCACCCAGCGGGCCCGGCTGATCGACGCGGGGATCACCACGATGACGGGATTGGCTGAACACAGCGGGCCGATCACGGGGTTGTCTGCCGTGATGTCCGGCAATCTCAGCCTGCAGGCTCATCTGCAGAAGACCCCGCCTATCGATGGCGTACCTGCTTACGAGGTGGTCGATACCGCCGCCTTGGCAGCACTACCCCCGCCCAGTCCCGGTGATCTGTTCTTCGACTGCGAGGGTGACCCGCTGTGGACAGCCGACGGCCGCGATTGGGGACTGGAATACCTGTTCGGGGTGCTCGATGCTGATGACAAATTCACGCCGATCTGGGCACATGACCGGCTCGAGGAGCGGCGAGCCCTGAGGCGGTTCCTCGACAAAGTGCGCGACCACCTCGAGCGGTATCCGGACATGCACATCTATCACTACGCGACCTACGAGCGCACAGCGTTGCTGAGGCTGGCAGGCCGTTACGGTGTGGGCGAGGAAGAAGTCGACGATCTGCTGCGAGGGAACGTCTTCGTCGACCTCTACCCATTGGTGCGAAACAGCATTCGGGTAGGCACGCCCAACTACAGCCTGAAGTCTCTCGAACCGCTTTACATGGGCGACGAACTCCGTACCGGTGACGTCACCACAGCGTCGGACTCCATTGTCATGTACGACAGATACTGCGATCTGCTGGGTCAGGGCAAGACTGCTGAGGCTGCAATCGTGCTTGCCGAGATCGGCAGATACAACCGTTACGACTGCCGCTCTACGAGGAAACTGCGGGACTGGCTGTACGAGCGGGCACTCGAGCGCGCGATGTGACCTATCGACAGCCTTTGCCGCCCAGGGCGAAGACCCAGGATCCCGTCGATGAGGACGAGACTGCCCGCACACTGATGGCATATGCCGGTGACGACCCCGCCGAGCGGACGCCCGATCAACAGGCTGTTGCGATGGTCGCCGCAGCACGCGGCTTCCACAAGCGCGAAGACAAACCCTATTGGCAAGCTCATTAC
>JBJTGN010000324.1:0-3095 GCA_046093905.1 Actinomycetota bacterium | reverse complement strand
ATCGATCGAATCATCGACACTCTCGTCGATGTTCTCGGAAAGTGAGTTCGTTGTGACCAAGGCAGTCTTCGATCCGTTCGATCCAACCTTTCGCGCCGATCCGTATCCGTTCTACGACGCCTTGCGCGCTCAGGATCCAGTACATTTCACTCCCCTTGGCTCTGTGGTCCTGACTCGGTACGACGACATCGGCTGGACATTGCGAAGCGCCGACTTCAGCCGCGATATCGAAGCCAACGCCAACGAGAGCACTGACCCGACGATGCGCGCCAAGCGTGAACGACGGCGGTCACGATCGGGCGCCAAGTCCATTCTGAATCTCGATCCACCCGACCACACACGGCTCCGCCGTCTGGTGAGCAAGGCATTCACACCCTCTTCGATCGAGCGACTTCGACCGCGCATTCAGAGTCTGGTCGATTCAGCTCTCGACGATGCTGTTCGACAAGGTGGTTTGGAACTCATCGACGACATCGCCTTCCCAATTCCATTTCAGGTCATCTCCGATCTTCTCGACATGCCCGTCGATCGAGCCGACGAGATGAGAGATTGGAGTCAAGTCATCACGCTTGCTCTCGAACCCACGTCGACCCTCGAAGACCTCGACCGAACCGATGCAGCGTTCGCGGAGCTGATTCCGTATCTCATCGGCGTCATCGAGGATCGCCGCCGCCACCCTGGTGACGATCTCCTCTCATCGCTCATCGCTGTCGAAGAGGACGGGGACATGCTCAGCGTCGAAGAACTGATCACGTTCGTCGTGTTGCTCTACATTGCAGGTCACGAGACCACCGTCAATTTGATCGGCAATTCGGTGAATGCGTTGTTGGCGCACCCCGATCAGCTCGCGTTCTGGCGTGGACGTCCTCAAGGGGCGAACGCCTATGTCGATGAGCTCCTTCGCTTCGACGGACCGGTTCAGCAGACCGTTCGCATTCCCATGGTGCCCGTGACGTATGAAACGCCAGCCGGCACGATCACCATCGAACCCGGAACCGTTGTCACCACTGTTCTCGGCGCGGCGAATCACGACCCCCACACGTTTGAAGAACCCCATCGCCTCGACCTGAGCCGCGCCAATGCTTCCCGTCACATGGCCTTTGCTGCTGGCATCCACTATTGCCTCGGTTCCAGCCTTGCGAAATTGGAGGCAGAAATTGCAGTCGGCTCACTCGTGACACGGTTTCCGACAATGCGATCGGTCGGAGACATCTCATGGCGCGATCGGCTCACGATTCGGGGAGTAGACCGCCTCGAATTGTCCTTCTGAACCGCACTGGTGACTATCGGCGCCGCCCCGGATAGGGAGGGGCGAGGTTCCCGTTCTCGTCCCGTACATCGAACTCTCGAGACAGATCCTCGATCCACTGGATCGAGCCACTTCGCCGCAGGAGATCAGGGGCAGAGGCGAGTTGTGCTATCGCCCGTCCGACCCCGAGGGGAGTTTGGGACGTGGAAAGATCACTGCCTCGCTTGGCGGACCATTCGACGATGAATTCGGTTGCGACCGAACCCGGGTAGATCGAGCAGCAGGCGATCCCCTTTGGATTCAATTCGATCGCCATATCCGCCGAGAGGCGATCGAGTCCAGCCTTGCCCGCTCCGTACGATGAACTGAAGTGATACGACGAACCACCTGGAGACGACACGTTGAAGATCGCCCCGCCCGGGCCAGCAGCGAACAACAGAGGTGCAGCATGCCACGAGGCCACGTAGTGGGCTCGCAATCCGATTCCGACCTGGTCATCCCAGATACTGATCGGGTGCTCCCAAAAGCCGCCGCTCCACGCCGGTGGGTTCGGGACTTTGTACACGTTGTTGACCAAGAAGTCGATCCGACCCACTTCGGCGGAGATACGCGAGAACAGACCCGCAATCTCTTCGTCTTTGCCGTGATCGACTTGCACGGCAATTGCCCTGCCACCTGCGTCCTCGACCATCTTCACCGTGGTGTCGATCGTCAGTTCACCGGGTCCTGAAGTGCGTCCCGTGACGTACACCGTGGCGCCAAGTTCGCCGAAAGCGATCGCAGTCCCGCGGCCGATACCGCGACTCGAACCGGTGACGACGGCGATCTTTCCGGCGAGTCGGGTCACCCGGGTGCCGCCGTAAAGTCGAGGTCCAACTTCGTCAGACCACGCAACATGAAACTCGGGTAATAGTCGAACGTGTTCGAGTCCGGCAGGGAGATTGTGTCCAGGCGTCGAGACAACTCCTCCAGCGCCACCTTTCCTTCGAGCCGAGAAAGATTGGCACCAAGGCAGAAGTGGATTCCCTTGCCGAACGCGAGATGGTCGCGAAGATTCTCTCTATCGGGATCGAATTCGTCTGGTTCCCGATACAGACTTTCGTCTCGATTGGCCGAGCTGAAGACGATGACGATGCGGTCACCCTTGTGCAAAGGAACGCCGCCGAGTTCTGTGTCGCAGGTGACGATACGCCACATGCCCTGTGTCGGCGTCGACAGACGCAGCGTCTCCTCCACCACCCGCTCGACTCGCGTCGGGTCGGTCTTCAACTTCGTCCACTCCGAAGGATTCTCTACAAGGAGCCGAATCATCTCCGTGAGCATCTTCGTCGTCGTCTCGTTGCCGGCAACCAGAAGTTGCTGGATGATGCTCAACATTTCAGGAACGTCCAGTTGCCGCTTGTCGTCGACATCGGGATCGTCATCCTCAACGCGGGCATTGAGTAAGTTCGTCAGGATGTCGTCGCGCGGATGAGCCCGTCGATCCTCCAATTGCTCGGCGAAATAGTGCTGGAATTCGTTGACTCCGTGCTCGGCGCGAATTCGTTCGTCGATCGAGATATTTGTGCCGATTCCTGCGATCGAATCGTCCGACCAGCGCTTGAAGTCGGCGAGTCGGCTGTCGGGAACGTTCAATGCCCGAGCGATCACTTCGACGGGAAGCGGCACGGCAAAATCCTTGACGAATTCGATCCGACCCGTGTCGATCCACGAGTCGATCAACCGTGTCGTGATCGATCTGATGGTTGGTTCCATCTCAGCGATCACCTTGGGGTGGAATGCACGCGATACGAGGCGTCGATACCGCGTGTGTTCGGGCTGATCTGCGGTCAGCATGGTGCTGACA
>JBJTGN010000323.1:0-1863 GCA_046093905.1 Actinomycetota bacterium | reverse complement strand
AGCATCACCCTCCAGCGTGCCAACCCGTCCTTGATCATTTTTAAGAACGAAGATGTAGCCAAGCACCGTATGGTCCTCAACTACGGCAAGGTCGTCGAGGATCTCGGCGGTGGCGTCGAACGTGAAGTTGCTCTCGAAGCCTGTACCTCGCTGATCGAAGAGGGCAACCAGCAGTCGGTGATCGTCAAGATCCCGAAGCCGTCGTTTGCCAGCGAGGAGCCGTATTCGATCACCGTCCCCGGTCTCGAGGGAACCGCTGTCGAGGTCTTGGTGTCGTGAGTCACCCGTGTCTGCCAGAAGGACTGAAAAGGAACGATGAGTACCGTGGATGACGTGATGGAACGAGGAGGCTCGATGAGGACGATGCGTCGTCGAAGCATTGCCGCCAAGGCCGCGCTTGTCGCAGGCATTGGCGTGTTCCTCGGAGGATGTGCCAAGGATGCTCCCCAGGACACGTGGCAGCCGGCAGGCCCCAATGCCGAAAAGATCGACAACCTTCAGCGACCGATCTTCTATGTCGCTGGCATCGTCGGACTGATCGTTTTCTTGGCAGTTGCGTGGGTCGTGTTTCGCTATCGCGATCGCGGTCAGGCAATCCCGGAGCAGACTCACGGCAAGCCGGCACTCGAGATCACACTCACCGTGATTCCGGTTCTGATTCTGATCGGCGTCGGTGTTCCGACGATCGGCACGATCTTCGATCTCGCGAAGACGGATGACACCGAGATGGTCATCAACGTCACTGGCCAGCAGTGGTGGTGGGAGTACGACTATCCCGCCAACGGAGCCAACGCAGAGCAGTTCGGTATCGAGCAACCCATCGTGACGTCGGGTCAATTGGTGATTCCGGAAAATACGAAGGGTCTTCTCCGGCTCACGAGCCGTGACGTGATCCACTCGTTCTGGATTCCGAAGTTGAACGGCAAGAAGGACAGCGTTCCTGGTCGTGTGCATCTGCTGCGCCTCGAAGGTTCCAAACCCGGTATCTACGCCGGTCAGTGCACAGAGTTCTGCGGATTGTCCCACGCCTACATGCGCATGGAAACGGTGGTTCTGAGTCGCCCGGACTACGACGCGTGGGTTGCCAACCAGCTCGAGACCTATACGCCACCTGAGGCGGGAACGTTGGCAGCGGAGGGTGAGAGTGTCTTCATTCAGCAGTGCAGCCGCTGTCACCAGGTGAACGGTTTGCAGAATGCCGACGGCAGTCTCATCGTGTCGGCCCCTGAGCAGTACATGGTTGCGGGAGCAGCACCGAACTTGACCAATCTCATGACTCGTAACACCTTTGCCGGTGCCTCGTGGGATCTGTTGCGCCCGGGATGTCGTGACGATGTCTGGAACACGAACCCCGAGGAGTTCGGTGCCAAGTATCTCGCTGGTGTTTCCGAGGATTGCCTCAATCAGAAGGACCTGCGTGAGTGGTTGCGGAATGCACCTGAGAAGAAGCCGATGTACTCCGATCCGACGCAGCTCGCAGCCACCGATGGCAAGTATCGCGGTATGCCGGCCCTCGGCTTGACCGAAGACCAGATCAACGCTCTCGTCGCCTACCTGCTCGAGCGGAAGTAAAAGGGAGAACTCAAGATGGCCATCATCGAACGTCCCTCGACGGAAGTTGCACCTGCGGGAGCAGCTCCTGCCGTCGTCGTGCCGAGCGAAGCCCTCGGCGTATTCAAGCGTCCTGCTGCAAGCAGCACCTGGCGCGACTGGCTCGTGACTGTCGACCACAAGAAGCTCGGCATCATGTACGGAGTCGCCGCATTCTTCTTCTTCATCGTCGGCGGTGTCGAAGCTCTGTTGATCCGTTTGCAGCTCATCGGTCCCGATGGCAAGGTGCTGAGCGCCGATCAGTACAACCAG
>JBJTGN010000322.1:0-2414 GCA_046093905.1 Actinomycetota bacterium | reverse complement strand
GTGTTCCCGCGCGGCCGGGATGATCTTCAGCCCTCGTCTCCCTGAAGGATCATTCCACGCCGACCAGTCGAATCCGTGCATCATGCCCCGGGCTACTTCGATCTTCTCCTGCAACGCCGCCACCGCCTCGGCAGTGTCAATGCTGGGTTTCCCCTTGCCGCCGCTCTCCGTGTAGGTCGCGAGCGCCCGCTTCAGTTGGTCGGCCAACCCCAGATAGTCCACGACAAGGCCGCCCTGCTTGTCCCTGAACACCCGGTTCACTCGGGCAATGGCCTGCATCAGACCGTGGCCGCGCATCGGCTTGTCGGCGTACATCGTGTGCAGGCACGGAGCATCGAAGCCCGTGAGCCACATATCCCGAACGATCACCAGGGAGAATGGGTCCTTCGGGAGCCGGGACCGATCCAGGGGTGGCCTGAGAGCACCCTTGGCAGACTTCCCCCCTCACCCACGCGTGGAGTTCTACGCGTGTGCGCACGGTTTCCCCAGAGGGGAAAGAGCGGCGTCGATATGGGGGCCGGGTGGTGGCCCGTTGGCTCCCCGGGGCTGACACCGAGGGATGCAGGGCAGGCAGCGGTGGCCGGGGGCGATCCAGCACGCACACACGTACGCACGAATCTCCGGCAGGAGATTGACGGCATCGGGTAGTCAGTCACTCAACGGCCTGGTCGGGCTGTTTTCGGCTGACGGTGCCTTTCTCGGAGTCGGAGGTGACCATGACGGTGCAACTGACGAGGGCGGAGATCGAAATCCTCTGCCGCATCACAACCCGGGAGTGGGCCCGCTGGGATGGGCTATCCGCCGGCCCCTTCCGGGATGCCAAGGAACGGGATCGGGTGCTGACGTATCGGCACCTGAGCGGCCAACTGGCCGAGAAGCTGACCCGCAAGAAGAAGGAGTTCGCATAACGCACGACTGCCCGGAGGGCAGTGACCCCATCGGGTTGATAGATCGACACGGACCGACCCCGGCCAGCACTTCGCTAGTCGGGGTCTTTGCAGTGCCACTCAGGAGTCTCCCATGAGCGTTCAGGTGAATTGCATCTCGGATCGGGTTCGGGCCTTCTTCCCCCAGGTGAGCAAATTGCCGCTGTTTGGTCCGGAGAACATCCGCACCTCCCACTACGGGCTGTTTCGTATGGACACAGGTGCAGCCTTCGGGCCTGCGGTTTCAAGCTACTTCGTTCCCCACACGACCGATGACGTTGTGGCCTTGGTCGAGGCGACAGAAGAAGTCTTCGGAGAAGCGGCGGATGTGCAACTTGGCTTTCGGGACGGGCACTACCTGTCGATACAGCCGAGCCGCCAGTACAGGCTGGACGCCATCGACCGGGATTCCGTGTGGCCCCGACTGATCGTGACGGCCCGGTACGGCGAGAGCTTTCGGGCATCGGTCGGGATGTACCGGGACGTCTGCAGGAACCTCGGGGTTCTTCGACAGGTCCATGGCACATCGGTGGTGCTGCGCCACACCAGCGGACTCACCGGAAAGATGCAGGAGTTGATTGCCGATTTCAGCCAGCTTCGACATGGGTGGGAAGCACTGTCAGCCCGCATCCGTGCGATGACTCAGATCGAGGTCAACACCGCCCGGTTCCTGGACACGCTCTACCCGCAGACCCCGGATGCCACGCAGTCCGCCAACACACGGCATCGCCACCGGACTGAGGCCATCATCCGCCGCATCATGCGGGAGCGGATTGAGCTAGGAGTCCGCAACAACAGCCTCCAGACGGTCAGTGCGTGGGAGGCCTACTGCGGCCTGAGCGGATTCATCCAGCACGACAAGACGCGTAAGGGCCGGCCGGGTTCGTTCGACCGCGCAATCCTCGCCATGGAGGACCCGGTGATGGGGCGGGTTGAGAGTCTGCTGCTGTCGATGGCGGCCTAGTTCACAGCAAGGGCGAGGGGCGACAGCTGGCACCGTGCTGGTTGAAAACCCCTGCGCATTTCACGGCAACACCAAACGAAAGGATCGAGTATGCGACGCATCATTCACTACAAGACCCCAAGCGGCAGGACACCTGTGTGCATCACGAAATCATGCCTATGCGACTTTAAGCCCCGCCCTCCCGTTCCACCGGCAAGCGACTGCACGACCAACATCTACTTCGTCAACTGCCCTCGCTGCCTCCGTTACCTGTGGACACTGACCGGCAGCTTTCTTTCCAACATGGAGGCCGACAGTGAAAACGACTGAGCGACACACCGAACTGCGACTGAGCAAGCGGTCCGTCCTACGTCCCGGCACCAGGTTCCGGGCGAAGGGCGGGCCCGAGTGGCGGTTGCCCGATGGCTCCAGAATCCGTCTCGCACCTCGCGGACCTTTCACTTTCACCGCCTGCTGCACACGGGGAGCGGCGGTCTACATCGAAGCATCAGACCGAGAGGGTGGGCGGGTAATCCTGCATATCT
>JBJTGN010000321.1:0-3870 GCA_046093905.1 Actinomycetota bacterium | reverse complement strand
CGACCTCTTCATTCAGCTCACGAAGTTGAAGAACACGTTGCGTTGGATGATGGGTGAAGATGTCATCACCCACCTCGGACGCGACTACTACGAGGAGATCTGACTCGTGCTCGCCGACAGTCGATTCCGAACCTGACTCGACACGGTGTGGCATTCAAACTGTGGAACCCTCGATCGTGGGTGAGCCTGTCCCCGAATGGGATCGGTCACGTCAAGCCCAACCATCTCGCAGAGATGACTCGCGTTGCGGTCAACGTCCGACGTGCGCCGACTCGAGCCTGGAAGATCCTCTCCCAGGGAGTCTGTGACGGTTGCGCCCTGGGTGTGGCCGGTTTGCACGACTGGACGCTCGACGGCATCCACTTGTGCACAACAAGACTGAAGCTCTTGGAGTTGAATTGCGCCGCTCCTTTCGATCACTCGGTTCTTCACGACATCTCGTGGCTCCGCAACCGCACGGGCACGGAACTACGTGAGATGGGTCGACTCGCCTACCCGATGCGTCGACGTCGAGGCGATGCGGGTTTCCGACGAATTTCGTGGGACGAGGCCCTCGACGCCATCGCCTCGACGATCTCCGAGATCGAGCGCGATCGCGTCGCGGTGTATCTCACGAGTCGTGGACTGACGAACGAGGTCTATTACTCGGCAGCGAAGTCGTTTCGAGCAATGGGAATTGCAAACATCGACTCCGCTGCGCGCACCTGCCACGCACCATCCACCATCGGTCTGAAGTCGACAATCGGCGTTGCAGCCAGCACCTGCAGTCTGCAAGACGTTCTCGAGACGGACTTGATCGTGCTGTGGGGCACGAACGTGGCGAACAATCAACCGGTCTTCACGAAATACCTCTACGAGGCCAAGCGCAACGGGGCCAAAGTCGTTGTCATCAACCCGTATCTCGAGCCCGGCCTCGACCGTTATTGGGTTCCTTCCAAGCCTGAATCCTTCCTGTTCGGCACGAAGATCTGCGATCTCCACGTGCCGGTTCGCCCCGAGGGGGACGTCTCACTCTCCAATGCTCTCGTGAAAGTTCTTGCCGAATCAGGTGCCGTCGACGAGCAGTTCATCGAAGCTCACGCATCGGGATGGGGCGAACTCGTTCGACATCTCTCGACCCGATCTCTCGATGATCTCCTGAGCGAAGCAGGAGTTGATCGAGCAACGTTCGAGTCTCTGGTCGACGTGTACACCAAGTCGAACGGCGCAATCTTCGTCTGGAGCATGGGCATTACACAGCATCGCTACGGAGTCGAGGGCGTGCAGGCAATCGTCAACGTTGCTCTCGCCCGTGGCAATGTCGGTCGAGACGGTGCGGGACTGATGCCGATTCGCGGGCATTCCGGGGTTCAAGGCGGTGCCGAGATGGGCGCATACGCGACAGCATTCCCAGGTGGCATCGGAATCGATGCCGAATCGGCCCGCCGCATGGCCGAGGCATGGGGATTCCCCGTTCCCGATCGAGAGGGAATCACTGCACCGGAAATGATTCTCGCCGCCGAGAACGGCGATCTCGATGTGGTCTTCCTCGATGGATCGAATCTCCTCGAGATCATGCCTGATCCCCCACGGGTGGCAAGAGCACTCGAGCGAATTCCCCTTCGGGTTCACCAAGACGTCGTGTTGACATCACAGATGTTCGTCGAAGGTGACGATGTGATCCTGTTGCCGGCTGCGACGAGATACGAACAGGAAGGCGGCGGCACGAGCACGACCACCGAGCGCAGGATTGCCTTCAGCCCGCAAGTGGTGGACCCGCCCGGAGAGGCTCGCAGCGAGTGGCGGATCTTCGCCGAGCTCGCAGTACGCGTCGAACCGCAACTCGTCGAACATTTCGACTGGGCGGACAACACTGCGCTGCGAACCGAGATCGCCGAGATCGTGCCGATGTACCGGGGAATCGAGACTCTGCAGAACGTCCATGATGCGGTGCAATACGGAGGACGTCATCTGTGCGCAGGAGGCAACTTTCCCACCGAATCGGGTCGGGGTGCTTTCACCATGGTCGACGTCCGTCCCCAACTGCTCCCCGAGGGTTCCTTCCTCCTCAGCACTCGTAGGGGAAAGCAGTTCAACTCGATGGTCTTCGCCGAGAAGGACCCGCTCACCGGCGCGGCTCGAGACGCTGTGTACATCGATGTCGATGATGCAACTCGTCTCGGTATCGCGAACGGAGATGCGGTTCGTCTCACGAGCTCGACTGGGACGATGTCGGGTACGGCCCACCTCGTGCGCATCGCTAGAGGGTCGATTCAAGTGCACTGGCCCGAGGGCAATGTCCTCATCGACGCACACGTGAATGCGGATGCGAGCAAGATCCCCGACTACAACGCGATCGTCACGATCGAACGGGTCGCATCGACCCCCCGATACGAGCACGAAGCAGAGGTGTCGAAGTGAATCGAACCAACGAAACGTCCACGAACTCGAATGCGGCAGGTGAACCTGATGGTGCAATGCGACGAGTTCTTCTCGCGTTTGCCCTCGACCTCGTGGCCATCGTTGTGTTCATTGCAATCGGTCGACGCAACCATGACGAAGATCTCTCGCTGACCGGATTCCTCGGCACGCTCGCTCCGTTCGTGATCGCTCTCGCCGTCACCTGGTTCATCGCACGTGTGTGGAACCACCCGATCGATCTGAAAGCGGGCGTGACTGTCTGGATTGGAACGGTGGCAATCGGAATGGTGCTGAGACGGTTCGTCTTCGATGACGGCACTGCGACGGCCTTCATCATCGTTGCATCCGTCTTCATCGGAGCTCTCGTCAATGGATGGCGTACCTACGCTCGATTCAGAGCAAGTTCGTGATCGCGCCTTTTTCGGCTCCCTGAGCCAGTCGCGCGTACTTGCCGAGGACCCCACTCGTATACCGAGGCGGATTGGGCGTCCAGCCTTCACGCCTCGAAGCCAACTCGGAGTCGTCGACGAGAAGATCGAGCGAGAGCGTCGACACATCGATTCGAATGCGGTCACCGTCACGCACGAAAGCGATGGGACCTCCATCCACCGCCTCAGGGGCCACGTGTCCGATACAGAATCCCCACGTACCTCCGCTGAAGCGACCGTCCGTGATCAATGCACAGTCGTGTCCGCGGCCCGCTCCTTTCAAGGCACCGGTGATTGCAAGCATCTCGCGCATTCCTGGGCCGCCTTTCGGGCCCTCGTAACGGATGACGAGAACGGTCTGTGGCTGAATTTCCCCGGCCATGATCGCCGTCATCGCGCCATCCTCGCCGTCGAACACTCGCGCTGTTCCCTCGAACTTGCGCTGTTCAGGTGTGAGACCGGCAACTTTGACCACGCTTCCCTGAGGCGCGAGCGAACCGCGAAGAACGAGAACTCCTCCCTCGGAGTTGATGGGCGAGTCGAGAGGATGAACGACGACGCCATCAGGGCCTGGCGGGTCGATGTCAGCGAGATTCTCCGCCCTCGTCTTTCCGGTGCACGTCAAGACATCGCCATGGATCAATCCCGCATCCAAGAGATGCTTGAGCACGACCGGCACTCCCCCGATTCTGTCGAGATCGGTCATGTGATACTTCCCACCCGGCTTCATGTCGGCGATGTGCGGAACTCGAGCAGCGATCCGGTTGAAATCTTCGAGTTCGAGAGGAACTCCAGCCTCATTCGCAATCGCCAACAAGTGAAGCACTGCATTCGTACTGCCACCGAGAGCATTGGTCAGCGCGATCGCATTCTCGAAAGCCTTCTTGGTCAAGATGTCACTTCGGTGTTCGAAGCAATCGGAGCGTGTGCAGCGGGCACGATCACCGAGGACGAGCTGGGTGCAATCGAACGCAACGCATGTCCGGGAGAGGGTGCATGTGGAGGGATGTTCACCGCAAACACGATGTCGTCGATCGGTGAG
>JBJTGN010000320.1:0-10474 GCA_046093905.1 Actinomycetota bacterium | reverse complement strand
AGGCCATCAGGTCACGAACTTCGCCATCGTCGCAGCAGGTGAGAATGCCGCCAGTCGGCATCATCATCCGGGTTCACGTGTGATCGGAGCCGACGAAATCGTCCTCTGTGATTTTGGAGGAACGATGAACGGGTATTGCAGCGACATCACGAGATGTGTGTATCTCGGAACACCAAGTGCCGAAATTTCCGAAGCGTACGAGGTTCTCCTCGCTGCTCAACAGGCGGCTGTTTCAGCTGCCTGCGTGGGCACGACGTGTGAAGAAGTCGACGCAACTGCTCGGCGCATCATCACCGACGCGGGTTTCGGCGAATACTTCATCCATCGCACCGGTCACGGCATCGGACTCGATGCTCACGAGGATCCCTACATCGTCTCGGGGAATTCGGCGGTTCTCGAGGACGGCCACGCCTTCAGTATCGAACCAGGGATCTACCTGCCAGGACGTTGGGGGATGAGGTTGGAAGACATCGTCGTGGCGACAAAGGATGGTCCGCGTTCGATGAACAATGTCGATCACTGTCTCGCAATCATTCCTTGCTGACTCAGATGATCGACGGGGCTGTCACCGAAATCGATTCATAGCGGGCTGGGTCCGCCGTGGATGGAACCGCTCGTCGAGCGAAGACTGCTCGCTGAGTGTCCAGTGCGACGAGAGATGATCTCGGCACAGATCGAGATCGCCGTCTCCTCCGGGGTGCGTCCACCAAGATCCAAACCGATCGGGGACATCAGACGTTCGAGTTGATCCGGCCGATCGACGCCGACCTCGGCAAGACGCTCGAGTCTCTTCCGATGCGTCTTTCGGCTGCCCATGACACCGATGTATCCAACTGAAGTACCGAGGGCTCCTACGATCGCGGGTACGTCGAATTTCGGGTCGTGCGTGAGAATGCACACGGCATCTCGCGGACCGAGTGTGGAGCCTCTGCGCTCGAACAATGGGCCGGGCCAACTGACGACAACTTCGTCGGCCATCGGGAAGCGGCGTTTCGTAGCGAAGATTTCCCGCGCATCACAGACGGTCACGCGGTACCCGAGGACTTTGGCGACACGCCCGAGCGCAGCTGTGAAATCCACAGCGCCGAAAATCCACATTTGGGGAGGCGGAGAGAAACTCTCGATGAACACGGAAACAGTTGGGGTGTCCACGAGGTCTTCGGGCGTCGCCTGACCTTGCGGTCCGTAATGGCGAACGCTCGTGCGCCCGGCTTCGAGCTCTCCCATCGCATCACGAGCCACGACGCGATCGAGGTCAGGGTGTCCGAGAGAACCTCGGACGTCTTCGTCGAAACCAGATGTCGAGACCACAAGTTTGTTGCTGATTCCGGGCCCCTCGATGACCGTGCACAATGCAACGGGAGTTTCGGAACGTACCAGCGCGCTGAAGTGCTCGAACAGTTCGTGTGCCATGCGCGTCACCAATCGAGTCGTTCGATGTAGAGGCGGATGGTGCCTCCACACGTGAGGCCGACTGCAAACGCTTCGTCATCGCTGTAGCCGAAGGTGACGATGCGACCGGGGGAGTCATCTGCCATCAACGCGAGTGCCTCACTCACCACTGCGCCTTCGACACATCCGCCGCTGACCGATCCTGCAACTTCTCCATCTTCGTTGACCGCCATTGCCGCGCCAGGATCGCGCGGACCCGATCCTTCGATGTTCACGACTCGGGCTACCGCAACGCGCTTGCCTGCGTTTCGCCAACGGTCGATGTCGTTGAGAATCTCTCGCATGGGCTGTCAGTCTGCCGGGGTACGAGGCGGATCCGAACTGCGACGAACACCGGTTGGGGGCCTGTTGAGCCGTGTGTCGGTTCCCTCGATGATTCGTGCCAGGTCTTCCATGGCTCCGAGGGAGTGTCCTTCGACGAAGTTGTCGACAAAGGGCAAGGCAGCCGCCATTCCCCGTGCCAGCGGTGCATACCCGGGCGAAACTTTGAGCGGATTCACCCAGACCACTTGGTGGCTGACTCGGTGGAGCCGTTGCATCTGCTCACCGAGGACTTCGGGGTTGCCTCGATCCCAGCCGTCGCTCAGGACGACCACGATCGAGCCGCGAGCCATCCCGCGTACACCCCACACGTCGTTGAATTCACGGAGACAGTCACCGAGTCTCGTGCCACCACTCCAATCCTGGACTCGCGCAGATGCAAGACTCAGAGCTCGATCGGGATCTCGAGATCTGAGCTCTCGAGTGAGTCGAGTGAGCCGCGTTCCGATTGCAAAAGCTTCGACCTTCTGGCGACCGGCGACTGCCGCCTGAACGAATCGCAGGAGAGCTCGCGCATAGGGCTCCATCGATCCGCTGATGTCGATGAGCAAGATGAGCCGTCGCAATCTCGCGTCAGAATCGGTCCATCGACGTTCGATGGGCTCGCCACCCGTCCGAAGACTTGCTCGCACGGTTCGTCGAACATCTGGGTGCGATCCGCGCCTGCTCGGGCGACGACGATACGAGCGCCGAGGTGAGCCGACAAGACGCAGCTTCTGCATGAGGAGCTGGGCTTCGTCGAGTTCTTCTGGTGAGTAGGCGGCAAAGTCCTTGGTGCGAAGAGTTTCAACCGCAGAGAAACGAATCGTGATCGTCTCGTCATCGTCGGGAGTCGCATCGGAGCTCCCTTGTTCGGTCGAACCTTCATCATCGAGAAGGATGGTCAAGCGGACTGGTTCAGTCGGCTCGTCGACGCTCTGCGATCGACGCCGTTCCCAAAAGACCGCGAACGCTCGATCGTAGAGGTCGATGTCTTCCGGCCGTCGAATGAGGCTCGCTCGACCGGCCCAGTAGACATCGTCTCTCGAGTCCATGCCGAGGCGTTCGAGGGCCTCCATGAACAGGATGACGTTCCCGATCGGAGTGAAGATTCCCGCTGCTCGCAACAGTCGACAAAAGGCGACAGTCAGAACTTCGACAGGTGATCGAACGTCGGTCATCAGGAGTCGATCAACGAATCAGGCGAGGAGGCTCCGGTGAAGAGCCTGCTTGACCAACTCGGAGTATCCGAATCGCTCCACATGCTCCTGGTCTTCGCGATATTTGAGAACTGCACCAAGAGTGGACCGAACGCTGTCGTCATCGAGAGCACTGACACCAAGAGCCCCGAGAGCTGTCGCCCAGTCGATCGTCTCGGCAACCCCTGGCGGTTTGTAGAGGTGCATCGATCGCATGATTTCGGTGGCAGCGGAAACTTGACGCGCGAGATCCGAGGCGATGGTGGGTACACGCAATTGGACGATCGCTACTTCTCGATCGAACGAAGGATGTTCGACCCAGTGATACAGGCAGCGGCGCTTGAGAGCGTCGTGAACGTCTCGTGTCCGATTGGAAGTGAGGATGACGATCGGAGGACGAGGGGCCGCGAACGTTCCCAATTCCGGAATCGTCACTTGAAAATCGGACAGCACTTCGAGGAGATAGGCCTCGAACTCGTCGTCGGCTCTGTCGATCTCGTCGATGAGCAGAACCGGTGGAACGTCGGATGGCTCGAGTGCGCGAAGAACTGCCCGTCGCAGAAGGAATCGTTCTTGGTAGAGCTGATTCTCGAGTTCATCGGTGCTGATCCCGGCGGCCTCACCGCTCGCTTCCGACGCTCGCAGGTGCAGCAACTGGCGCGAGTAGTCCCAGTCGTAGACGGCCTGGCTCGCGTCGATTCCTTCGTAGCACTGGAGTCGGATGAGCTCGCCCCCGGTCCAGCGGGAAATGACCTTGGCCAGTTCGGTCTTTCCGACCCCGGCTTCGCCTTCGAGTAGCAGAGGTCGTTGCAGCGTGAGGGACAAGAAGACCGCCGTCGCCAGCCCGCGCTCCGCGAGATATCCGTGCTGCTCGAGATGGCGACTCACAGTCTCAACGGAAAGAGATTGACGGGACGACGTGTCGCCGGAGGCCGGAACGCTCATCGGATCAGGCTAGGGGTCGAATTCCGAGGCCGACACGAGCGACTTTCCGCCAGCCGTCGCACGGGTTTCGAAAGACCTCGAGTGCCCGATTCAAGTGATGCGATGTCGGTCGAGAAGTGCACGGAGTCGGGAGGTCGTCGAGGCTAGATCGGGCGGACCGGACGGGAGTGACTCCACCGACCACCAGCGGGCGCCCTCGACAGGGGAGAGTGGGCTGTCCATTTCTGCCGTGTACAGCCAGGCGATGTTCCAATGGCGATGAGGTCGATCTCCGGGCAGATCGGACACATGGACCAACGCCGGTGCATCGAGAATCGAGGTGACGTCGAACCGGGTCAGACCCGTTTCCTCCTCCAACTCGCGCAATCCGCCTTCGCGACTCGTTTCACTGCGCTCGATATGCCCTCCAGGAGCGCTCCATGCGAAGAGCCGATGATGGACGAGCAAGGTGTAGCGACCAGCAGGGTCGAACACCCACGTCGTAGCGCAGACGTGACCGGCAGCGACCCTCCCGCTGAGATCACCACGGTGGTCGAGAGCGGAGAGAAGTTGAACCGAGACATCGTCGTTCGACAGACAACGCTTGACTTCCTCGTAGAGGTGAGGCCATTGGCCAGGGACATCTGGTGTCGGGTGCGGGTAGGCCATGTGAAGTCCAGAGAACTCGACAGGCGAGATGGTTCCCTCGCCCTGTGATTGCAGCGCAGGCTAACGCCGGGCTGAATGCGGCTGATGGTCGGCGATTACGGTCTGGCAATGGACTTCGCCATTCCGGAACACATTCAACGAACTCTGTCGGAACTCGATGCGTTCATCGCGCGCGAGATCGAACCACTTCAGGCTCGGGACGACAACGAGCGCTTCTTCGATCATCGACGCGAATGGGCACGAACCGATTTCGACAACGGCGGGGTTCCGCGCGCCGAATGGGAGGAACTCCTCCGTGAAATGCGTCGGCGAGCAGATGCCGCTGGCTGGCTTCGTTTGGCGCTTCCGGAAGAATACGGCGGCCGTAGTGCAAGCAATCTCGAGATGGCGATCATCCGCGAGCACCTGGCCTCGAAGGGTCTTGGCTTGTTCAACGATTTGCAGAACGAATCGTCCGTCGTCGGCAATTTCCCGACCGTGCTGATGATGCGCGATTTCGGAACCGACGAGCAAAAGGCCGAGTGGATGCCCGGCTTCCTCGATGGAACGAAGAGATTGGCCTTCGGTCTCACCGAGCCGAATCACGGGAGTGACGCGACCTACCTCGAGACGACGGCAGTGCGCGACGGTGACGAGTGGGTCATCAACGGCGTCAAGAGATGGAACAGCGGGCTTCATCATGCCACCCACGACATCATCTTCGCTCGGACATCGGGTGATCCAGGGAGTCCGGTCGGCATCTCGGCTTTTCTCGTTCCGACAGACGCGCCCGGATTCTCCGTCGACTTCTTCTGGTGGACCTTCAACATGCCGACTGACCACGCCGAGGTGACGATGAAGGATGTGCGAGTGCCGATGAGCGCGGTTTTCGGACGGCTCGATCACGGACTCGACCTGGCCCAGCATTTCGTTCACGAGAACCGAATTCGTCAGGCTGCTTCTTCATTGGGAGCGGCGCAGTACTGCATCAATGAAGCCGTTGCCTATGCCAATTCGCGAATGACTTGGGGAAAGAAGTTGTCGAGCAATCAGGCAATTCAGTTCCCGCTCATCGAACTGCACACCGAAGCAGCGATGCTGCGCCAGTTGATCCGGTACACGGCATGGCTGATGGATGGAAAGCAGGACGACTCGTCACACACCGGCTTCATGGAGTTCACGCACATGGTCGCGATGTGCAACTACCGAGCCAATCGTCTCGTGTGTGAGGCCGCTGATCGAGCCATGCAGACGTGTGGCGGCGTCGGGTACAGCCGGCACATGCCTTTCGAGCACATCTATCGACATCATCGTCGCTACCGGATCACCGAGGGTGCCGAAGAAATCCAGATGCGAAAGGTGGGCCAGCATCTGTTCGGTTTCGGCCGCAAGTGACTCGACGTCTGGTGGACGTGGATCGATGCGATCAGTTCGGAAGCACGCGGGTCGTGCCGTCGTAGCCCACGCGCACGTTGTCCCCGATGTCGGCGAGTTGGCTGGTGGGCACCCGAAGCGTCACGAGTTCACCGTTGGCCAGTCGAACGACCAATGTTCCGTCGTGACCGAAGTAGGAACGGCCCTCGACGACTCCCATTCGTCCGGTTCCGTCTTTCGGGTTGAGAACCATGTGTTCGGGTCGCAGCAGAATTGTTGCCTGACCACTCGGCCCATTCCATGGCTCGGTTCCGAGGGCGTGCTCCACCACGCCGTCGTGTGCAAGAGCACTGAGGAGATTCGCGTCTCCGATGAATCGCGCTACTCGAGCACATGCGGGGGAGTCGTAGATCTCCGATGGTGACCCTTGTTGAGCCACGCGACCCTCGAGAAGAACGACGACGTGATCTGCAATCGACATTGCTTCTTGCTGGTCGTGGGTGACCATGATCGTGGTGGTTCCGGTTCGACGAAGGATGGACACGACCTCCTGGCTGATGTCGTGACGCATGGAGGCATCGAGCGCGGAAAACGGCTCATCGAGGAGGACGAGACGCGGGCTCGGGGCGAGCGCGCGAGCGAGAGCCACCCGTTGGCGTTGCCCTCCGGAAATCTCCCCCGGGCGCCGGTCGCCGAGGCCTTCGAGGCCGACGAGATGAACCAACTCGTCGACCCGGCGTGACTGCTCGCGGGGTCCCATTTTGAACTTGCCTGCGGAAATGCCGAATGCAATGTTGCGTTCGACGCTGAGGTGAGGAAAGAGAGCACCATCCTGTGGCACGTAGCCGATACCTCTGCGGTCGGGTGGAACGACCGCGTGAGCATCGCTGACAAGAGATGAATCGATCAGGATTCGCCCTGCGTCCGGCTGGTCGAAGCCAGCGATGAGTCGCAGCAACGTCGTCTTCCCCTGACCGGAAGGTCCGAGGATTGCGGTGACGCGCCCCGAAGGCGCACAGAACGAGATGTCGTGCAGAACGTCGACGTCACCGAACGACTTGGACACTTCGATGAGATCGAGAGTCGCTGCTCGTGTGGAACTGGTATCGATTGAACTCACGCTCAACTCCTGCTCGTCGCCACGGCGGTTGGTATTGCCACGAAAATGATCAGTGCGAGAGCATAGGGACCGGCTCCCGCGTAATCGGAGATCGATGTGAAATTCCACAGTTTCGACGCCAATGTGTCGGATCCAGTGGGGCGCAGCAGCATCGTGACTGGGAGTTCCTTCATTGCCGCAAGAAGCACGAGTGCAAACGATGCAGCGATTCCAGGTGCAATCAGGGGGATGCTGACCCTGCGAACGGATTGCATGGGAGTGGACCCGAGAGATCGAGCAACATCGTCGAGTTCACGAGGGATCTGCGACACGATGCTGCGGATTCCACCGACGGCGACCGGAAGAAACAGGGCGACGTAGGCCAAGACGAGAAGTGGTGCCTTCAAATAGATCGGCGTCATGAGCCGAACACCGATGAAGACCATGGAGATGGCGATCACGACACCGGGCAGAGCGTGAGTGATGTAGGTGGATCGTTCGATCAGATTGGCCGATCTCGTCTTGTAGCGTCCGGCAAGTATCCCGACGGGAAGAGCAACGAGTACCGTCACGACGGCAGCAACGGCCGAGTAGCGAATCGACCCCCAGAGGGCCTCGGCGACAGACCGGAATCCTTCATCGGCGCCACTTCCTGTCACCCACACGAGAACCCGCCATATGGGAAACGCGAGGCTCATCGCGCCGACTCCAATGAGAAAGATGTGTGCACTCCAAGCACCCGAGCGGAGGTTCACGCGAGGGATCGGGTCTGCGGAGCGAGCCGTCATCGTCTGCACATCTCGTCCGCGAACGACAGACTCCGCGGCGACGAGCACGACTGCAATGAGGACCAGGATGAGTGCAAGAACTGCAGCTCGACTCGGATTGAAGCCTGCTCGATAGGCGCCATAGATGACCCAGGTGAAAGCGTCGAAACGCATGGTCGCAACTGCCCCGAAGTCACTGAGCACGTACAAGGCAACCAGGAGCGATCCCGCAGCAATCGACGATCTTACTTGACTCGCCGACAGAGCAATGAGTCGCAGGATCGAGCTGCGACCATGGATGAAGGCAAGCTCGTCGAGCGCAGGATCGAGCCGTCGAAATGCGGCTGACACCGGGAGGTAGACGTAGGGGTACGACGCAAGCGTGAGTACCAGGAGCGCTCCCCAGAATCCGGCAAGTTGAGGTTTCCAACTGACCCATGCGAATGCAGAGAGGTAACTCGGAATCGCAAGCGGAAGAGCGAGCACGACTCTCCAGGCTCGACGACCGGCAAGATCGGTTCGTGTCACGATCCATGCCGCCGGGACTGCGATGATCACACTTGCGACCGTGACCGCCGCCGCAAGCGTGATGCTGCGGCTGATGAGATCGAAGGTACGTCTCCGCCAGAGTTCGTCCCAGATGTATACGGCACCTCGATCGAAGGCGACATCGATCAGATACAGGAGCGGAAACAGCGACGCAATCGCGGCGAGCAGCGCGGGAATGACCAACGCTGCTGGCAGCGACCGTTCGCGATCTCGAATTCGCACAGATTCAGTGTGCCGTCACAGAGTCAGGAGTCCGACGTCGGCGAGCAACTCCTGGGTTTCTGCAATGGACGACAGGTTGGACAAATCGATGCTCGGCGGATCGAGTGAATCGAAATCGGGGAGACCTTCGGTCGGAGCGATGCCTGCCACGAGTGGATACTCGAACGACTTCGTAGCGAAGTAGGTCTGAGCTTCGTCGGAGACGAGGTACGACACGAAACAACCTGCTCCGTTGGCATTGTCCGATGACGTCAAGATGCCTGCTCCAGCAACGTTCACGAGACCACCCGGATCTCCCGGAGCCATGAACTGGTTCTTCGCGACAACACTCTCGGCACCTTCAGCTTCAATTTTTTCGTACAGGTAGTAGTGATTGACCAAACCGAGAGCAACATCGCCAGCATTGACTGCGTCACGCACAGCAGCGTTCTTCTCGTAAGCCACGGGATCGTTGTCAGCGAATGCCTCGAGCCACTCGCGAGCACCATCTTCTCCACGAAGGACACGGAGCGCAGTGACGAACGACTGCCAAGAAGCGTTCGTGGGCGCGAAGCCGATCCGACCTTTCCAACTCGGATCGAGAAGTTCGTCGATCGTTGAAGGGGGAGTTGCGACGAGTTCAGGGTTGTACACGACAACGCGCACTCGGCCACTGGTGCCGATCCAAACACCGTCGGTCGACCTGAACTTGCTCGGGACTCGATCCAGTACGGCATCGTCGAGCGAACTGAGGAGCCCAGCTCGAGCAATCGCTCCGAGTGCACCTGCATCCTGGGAGAAGAACACGTCGGCGGGTGAGGAGCTGGCTTCGGTCAGAATCTGCCCGGCGAGTTCACCGCTGTCCCCATAGCGAGCTTCGACGGTGACTCCGGTCGCCGCAGTGAATTGGGTGTACAGATCGCTGACGAGTTCTTCGCTGCGGCCCGAATAGACGGTGATCGATCCTTCGGCGTTCTCACATGGATCGACTGCTGCACCGGTTGGATCAACTGCCGAGTCGGAACTTGGGCTCTGCGTCGATGTCGAGTCGCTGCCGCCACAGGCTCCGAGGACGAGCGCGCCGAGCGTCAGTCCAGCGAGTCCTCGACGACATGATCGAAATGTGATCTTCGAGGCGTTGCTGATTGCTGCCGTGCGAGTTGCCGTGAGTCTTGTCGTTGTCTTCGTGAACATGGAGTGATCCGTTCTCGTGTCCTTTGTGCCGTGAGTCCCGGTCTGTTAGGTGACCCTAACTGACGTTAAGCCCACTTAACAAGTCGCCGGCGATGGACACTCGTTACCCTGCATGTATGGCCCGAAATGAAGGAACACCAGTCGATGTGAAACCCCGCAGCCGCGATGTGACGGACGGGATCCAAAAGGCGGCGTCGAGAGCGATGTTGAGAGCCGTCGGTCTCGGCGATGACGACTGGGACAAGCCTCAGGTCGGTGTTGCCTCGTCGTGGAACGAGATCACCCCGTGCAACCTATCGATTCGTCGGTTGACTGCGGCCGCAAAAGATGGCGTGAGAGCGGCAGGTGGAGTCGCTCTCGAATTCGGAACGATCACGGTCAGCGATGGAATTTCGATGGGCCACGAGGGGATGAGGGCATCCCTCGTGAGTCGTGAGGTGATTGCCGACTCAGTCGAGGCGGTCATGCATGCTGAACGGCTCGATGGGCTCGTGGCGACTGGTGGCTGCGACAAGAGCATGCCGGGGATGATGATGGCGATCGCTCGACTGAATCTCCCGGCAGTCTTCGTCTACAACGGCTCGACGCTTCCGGGATATCTCAACGGAAAGGCCCTCGACATCACCTCGGTGTTCGAAGCAATCGGAGCGTGTGCAGCGGGCACGATCACCGAGGACGAGCTGGGTGCAATCGAACGCAACGCATGTCCGGGAGAGGGTGCATGTGGAGGGATGTTCACCGCAAACACGATGTCGTCGATCGGTGAG
>JBJTGN010000319.1:0-1611 GCA_046093905.1 Actinomycetota bacterium | reverse complement strand
CCTTGACTTCGAGATCGAAGACACCGAAGTCACGGTGCAACAACACGACATCGAGTTCCGAATCGATCCTCGTGCGAATGCCGAAGCTCGGGATGATGAACCAGCCATCGGTCAACTGATCACGACATGCAACGACAACTGATCGCTCCTCATCGTTCTTCAACTTACGAAGGTCGTAGTCCTCTGGAACCAAGATCCCCATACCCATTACCCCCTCGTCGGAACGCTACAACCCACTTCTCATGGCTGCGGCGAGCTGGGGGTTCGACCCCAACCGCATAATTCCCTCGCACCCTGCTGTTCCCATGTAGGTGTTCCCCACCGAAAGGACATCACCATGCACGATCCCAATTACGACACCGATCCTTATGAAGCCGTGTTCTCGAAGATGGATGTCATGAACAACATCGCAAGAGGTCAAAATGGCAACTCTGATCCATTTCGGATCATCGCAGCGATGCAACAACCGCACCACAAAGGTACGCCGTGTCCCCGATGCCACCGCATCGGTACGAGTTGCAAGACCTCCTACTGCGTCTACGGCTGATTCGAGCCTGCGCGCCGGTCGACCCCCCCCGCCCTTTCCACAGCCCAATTTGTCAACGGAGACTCCCTGGCTCGAGTCATGAGTAGTACGGCACGAGTGCCGTCATCACCGCTGCCGCAAACTCTGTGACCGAGTCGAGAACGATGATCTCGTCGAATCCGTGCGCGTCGAGAGCTTTGGCTGTCTGCTTGTCGAGAGTGACACCGATGATCACCGTGTCGTCTGTGCGGAATTCATCGAGATGGAACACATCGACCCAGATCCCGTCCGTGAAGACGATCACCAGTTGCTGTGCTCTGCCGAGCCGTTGATTTGCGAGATCGTGCAGAGCACCAATCGGGTTCGTTCCGCCACCGCTGATTCCCACAACGTGTTGCGTTTGTTCATCAGCATCGAAGAGGACTCTCGAGTCATCGGAGAATGTCGTCACGGTGCACGGCAGATTCAGTTCCTCACAGGCCATGCGCGCTCCAATCGCCGCAACGAACAAATCTTCGACAGAGAACTGCATCGACCCTGACGTGTCGAGCAGTAGCGACAACGCGAGGCTGGGTGATGGGTTGCCGGTGTCATCGAGAGCCGACCAGTAGTCGGTATCACCCGGTGACCGCATGACATACCCAACCGGGTCGAACACCCCGGACTCTTGGTGGGTTCGCCATGCAGGGGTTTCCTGCGATGTCAACGGGATCAACAGGTCGAGCATGCCGGCACGCACGCGCTCGGCCCGTGAGATCTGCTGTGATGTCATTGGTTTCACTTGGAGCTCACGAAACAGCTGACGGACACGCTTGGCGTGATACGCCTTCATCGTCTCGGTGACTTCACCGACCGGCGTGAGTCGCTCGACGACCTTCTCGTCGACATACGACTGGCGGTTCGGCTGGACTTGCGTGCCAGCAGAGGCGTTCCCACGCGAATCTCCATCCGTTCCGCCCCCGGCCGGTCCGGATGACGGCTGATCCTCGAATACGGGAGACTCGTCCTGAGTTGCTGATCGTGCAGGGTCAGGAGAACCTGTATCACGCTGGTGATGCGAGACGATGCGCGGAGCATGCGGGCGA
>JBJTGN010000318.1:0-2570 GCA_046093905.1 Actinomycetota bacterium | reverse complement strand
AATCAACGGCGTCATCCAGTTCTCGGTCACGATCAGATCCGGGTTGACGAAGGCAACGTATTCGGTGTCGCACATCGCGACCGCGAGGTTGTTGGCTGGCCCGAATCCGATGTTGTCGTCGAGCACGACGATGTCAATCAGAAAGTCGAAAGTTGGTACGACGGCAAGCACCCCTCCGGCATCGGGTTGCACAATCACAATGATTCTCCCGAGTTCACGCGAGGAGTGCCGAACGAGAGCTTCGACGGAGAGTCGAAGAGTCGGTGCAGCTCCGTATGTGACGATGATCGCGGTGACCGGAGCCATCTCAGCTCCCTTGCATCACACCACGAGTTCCGGTCACGCCCCAGCGCGAGGGAATGTGGGTCACTCCGATGTCGAACGACCTGAACTGTCGCACTTCGAAACGTACGCGCTTCTCCCAGTGATCATAGGGATGCAATTCAGTGTGATCGGTGAGACCCACGGTGAGGTCGTAGACCCCTTCGAGCAACGGAAGTGCATCCATTGCAATGGTCACCGTTGCTGGACCATCGAGCATGCCGAGCGACAAGCCATTGCGACGTGTCGACGATCCCCACACATGATGTCCGGAAAGAGTGTCGATGCGCACCGTGACCACTGGGTCCTGCAGGGGCATATGCGACGAAAGGTCGATCTCGATTGACGAGTTCTCCATCGTCGTGAGAACCGATGTCCCCGAACCCGACGAATCAAGCAGTCGCAAGGCGACGATCTGTGCCTCGCCGCTTCCCCATCTCTGACCGAGTTCACCCTCTACTCGCTGAGCTTGGTGGCTTTGTCCCTGATACGCCGAGATGACGTCCCCCGACGGGCCGACCATCTTCAACTCTCCCTTTTCAAGCCAAGCGCATGATTCACACAATTGCTCGACTTGGGCCAATCCATGACTCACGAAGACGATGGTTCGACCCTCGCGCCGAAACTGCTCGATTCGTTCCGCACATTTACGCTGGAAACTTTCATCACCGACCGACAACACCTCGTCAATCAGCAGCACCTCGGGCTCGACATGGGCGGCCACCGCGAATCCGAGTCGTACGAACATCCCCGACGAGTAGTTCTTGACCGGAGTGTCGATGAAATTCTCAAGGCCGGCGAATTCGACAATGTCATCGAACTTGCTCGTGATTTCCTTTTTCGACAAGCCGAGGATTGCACCGTTCATGAACACGTTCTCACGTCCCGACAGTTCGAGGTGAAAACCGGCACCGAGCTCGAGCAGCGCCGAAATACGCCCTTTCACGGTCACCGAACCCTTGTCAGGTGTCAGAATCCCGGTGAGACACTTGAGCAGGGTGCTCTTGCCTGATCCGTTGCTACCGATGACCCCGAACGTCGTTCCTGTGGTAACCGAAAAATCGATTCCTCGAAGGGCCCAGAATTCTTCGTACCGTGCGCGTCGTCCGCGCAGAATCGCGGCCTTCAAATACTGGTTCTTCTCGTGGTACAGACGGAAGTTCTTCCAGAGTCCCGAGACGACGACGGCTTCAGACGACATGCGTTCCCATTCTTGCCGATGGGGCGCCGCGAATGTTGTCTAACGACTGCTCGAACGACCGAGAATCAGTAGGATTTCGATGGTCATGGGTCCGATCGCCAGCGTTTATGAGTCTCGTGAGCTCCTCTGGAACTTCACGTTGCGCGAGTTGCGCACCAAATATCGGAGATCGTTCCTCGGCTGGACCTGGTCGATGCTCAACCCGCTGGCGACCGTCGCCATTTACTCATTCGTCTTCGGCGTGCTCTTCAAGTCGACCGCTCCCGTTGGCGACCCAAGCGGGCTCAAGGGCTTCGCCTACTTCTTGCTTGCCGCATTGCTTCCTTGGAACTTCTTCGCTCTCGTCACCAACCTCGGGATGGGTGCGATCGCTTCGAACTCCGGTCTCGTTCGACGAGTGGCTTTTCCACGAGAAGTTCTCGTTTTCAGCAATTCTCTTCACGCGTGCGTTCAGTTCGCGATCGAGATCGGACTCTTGTGCGTGGTGCTTCTGATCGCCGGAAGTCCGATACTTCCTTGGATCCCGGTGATGCTGTTGGTGAGCGTGTTACTCGCGATCTTCGCCAGCGGCTTCGCGTTGGCCCTCAGCACTCTCTCGGTGTACTTCCGCGACCTCACCTACCTCTGGACGATCTTCATACAGGTGTGGTTCTTCCTGACGCCCGTCGTCTATGGGCCCGAGTTGCTCGAGGCCAGAGCACCCGCGTGGGCGGAGCGTGTTTTGCAATTCAATCCCATGCGAGCTTTCGTCTCGTCGTACCGCGATCTGCTGTATGACGCACGGTGGCCGACCCTCACCAGATTCCTCTTCATGATCGTGGCCGCCACAGCCAGTTTGTCCATCGGCTGGGTAATCTTTCACCGCATGGGCCGACGCCTGCCCGAAGAAGTGTGACGCGCCGTGCCAGTCGTCGTCATCCCCGTCTACAACGCTCCAGACGAGACGATCGCGTGCCTCGAGTCTGTTCTCCGACACACACCCACCGATGTGCGTATTCTGATTATCGACGATCACGGTCCCGACCGTCGTTTTTTCCAGCACTTGGAC
>JBJTGN010000317.1:0-1136 GCA_046093905.1 Actinomycetota bacterium | reverse complement strand
GTAACCGGCCCATCCGCGGGCGAGCATGAGGTGTTGATCAGGGTCCGCGAGTAAGCCGCCCAGCGGATCGCGCTCAAGCCACTTGAGCTGCCCGGCCTGAGACGGCGTGAGCCCATCGGCGATGTCGTGTCAAGTCGTCATAATGTGATTGCGTCGCGCACGTCTGACATCTCTCGTGCGTAGCCGGGGGAGGGGAGAATGACCGGTCCGGAAGAGCCCGTCCTGCTGGGCGGGTACGCCGCCAAGCAGTGTCCGGTGCGCACCCACAACAACTTTTCCGCCCTGGTCCCGGATCCGGAGTGGGTGCCCGCGCCGGAACTGCAGGCACTCTTCGACGCCGGAGTTCAGTTCGAGGCCGAGGTGCTCGCCGAACTCATCAGAATCCACCCCGACACGGCGGAACTCATCGATCCTGGCCTGCGCAAGGACGCGGCGATCGCGGAGACGTTGGCGGCCATGGCCTCCGGGGTACCTCTCGTGCTGGGCGGTTGGCTGCCCGATGACACCGCCGGCGGCCGGAGCGGTAAGCCGGATGTTCTCGTCAGGGTCGGCGGCGGGTATTTGCCCGCCGACGTCAAGCATCACAAGACCCTCGCCCCCGCGAAGAAGGTGTCCAAGCCGGTGTCGTCGCTGGTGCGGCCCGACATCTGGTGGGAGGCCCCTGGCTGCACCGCGACCCCGCACCACTATGAGGACGGTCTGCAGCTGGCGCACTACACCCGGATGCTTCAGGCCTGCGGTTTTCACCCGGGGCAGGACCGGCTGTTCGGGGCGATCATCGGCACCAGCACCGTCGCGGTGTCGGGGCCGGACTCCGAACTGGTCTTCGTCTGGCACGACTTGTCCAAGCCCACGCGGCCCACGTTCTCCCGCAGCAGGGGCAAGGCGATGCGGTCGGTGCTGGAGCGCTACGACCACGAGCACGACTTCCGGGTGAAGGTCGCCGCGGCCGCCGCGCGGATCGTCGGAGCCGCCGACGACCCGGCGCCACTGGTGGTTCCGATCGGCCAGAAGGAATGCAGCCTGTGCCCGTATGAGCTGTGGTGCGCTGAGCAGATGGGTCCGCAGGACGCCTCGGCGGCGCGCTCAGCCAAGACCAGTTCACCTTCGTCGTCGAGAGGCTGGAAGGACACGAC
>JBJTGN010000316.1:0-15091 GCA_046093905.1 Actinomycetota bacterium | reverse complement strand
CCCCGGGCCACGTGGACTTCGGATACGAGGTGAGCCGGTCGCTCGCCGCCTGTGAAGGTGTGGTTCTGGTCGTCGATGCGGCCCAGGGCATCGAAGCGCAGACGTTGGCCAACTGTTATCTGGCTCTCGAGAACGACCTCGAGATCGTTGCGGCGTTGAACAAGATCGACTTGCCTGCTGCAGACCCTGATCGATACGCGCAAGAGATCGAGAATGTGCTTGGAATCAAGTCGGACGACATCCTGCGCATCTCGGCCAAGACGGGGGTCGGCGTTCCCGATCTTCTCGATGCCGTCTGTGAGCGCATTCCTGCACCCAAGGGAGATCCCGATGCGCCGTTGCAGGCGCTGATCTTCGACAGTCAATACGACCAATATCGCGGAGGCGTGTCCTCGATTCGGGTGATGAATGGCCGGATCTCTTCTGGGTCGAAACTGCAGTTCATGCAAGCCAAAGCCCAACATGAGGCGATCGAGATCGGAGTCCGCCGCCCAGTCACGACTCCCGTCGCAGAACTCGGACCTGGAGAAGTCGGGTACTTGATCGCAGGCATCAAAGATGTGGCCGAGGCACGTTCCGGCGAAACGGTGACCACGTTCAGTCGTCCAGCGACTGAAGCTCTTCCCGGATATCGCGACCCGAAGCCGATGGTGTTCTGCGGTCTCTATCCGATCGACGGTGACGACTTCGAGACCCTGCGCGAGAGCCTCGAAAAGTTGAAGTTGAACGATGCCAGTATCACCTACGAACCGGAAACGTCCGGCGCGCTCGGTTTCGGGTTCCGTTGTGGTTTCCTCGGTCTCCTGCACATGGAGATCGTCAAAGAGCGGCTCGAGCGCGAGTTCGGTCTAGCGCTCATTGCGACTGCACCGAGCGTCGAGTACCGGGTGATGAAGACCAACGGCGAAATGGAAATTGTCGACAACCCTGCAGACCTTCCTCCGGCGCAGAACATCGAATACATCGAAGAGCCATATTTCCGTGTGAGCATCATCACCCCCAAGGAATACACGGGAACGTTGATGGATCTCTGCCAATCACGACGCGGTGACATGACCAAGATCGAGTACCTGTCGCCGGAGCGAGTGGAACTGCACTATTCGATTCCGCTCGCGGAAGTCGTCGTCGACTTCTTCGACCAGATGAAAAGCCGGACACAGGGATACGCGAGTCTCGACTACGAACTCGCTGGATATCAGCGGAGCAATCTCGCCAAAGTGGATCTTCTCCTCAATGGCATCGCCGCCGACGCATTTTCGACGATCGTGCACCGCGACAAGTCGTTCGACTACGGGCGCCGAATGTGCGAGAAGTTGAAAGAACTCATCCCGCGACAGATGTTCGACGTCCCGATCCAGGCTGCGATCGGGGGGAAGGTCATCGCCCGTGAAACCGTCAAGGCCAAGCGCAAGGATGTTCTCGCCAAGTGCTACGGGGGCGACATCACCCGAAAGCGCAAACTGCTCGAGAAGCAGAAAGAGGGCAAGAAGAAGATGAAGGCCATCGGCCGGGTCGAGGTGCCTGGAGACGTCTTCATCTCGGCTCTGAAACTCGACGACTGAGTCACCGATACCCTGAGCTGCGATGACTTCGTCGATTCTTCGCACTCTCGTCTGGTCGGAACTCACCGAGACGGACAAGGTCTCCCTCATCGACAGAGATCTCGACAAGAGCATCTCGAGCTCGCTGCGAGATCAGATCTCCGCCCTGATCGAAGATGTGAGAACACGTGGAGACGCCGCCGTCTGCGATGCATTGCGCACTTTCGACAAGATCGATGTCTCTCCTTCGAATCTTCGAATCGGCGACGCCGAATGGGATGCGGCGGTCGGCAAAGTCGATCCCCACGTTCTCGAGGCGATCACCGACATGGTGGTGCACATCAAGCGATTCAATGCTGAACTGCTCAAGCAGTTGAAGAACTGGGAGTTCGAGAGTGAACCCGGTCTGCGAATCGGCGAGCGAGTCACCCCGATCTCTTCGGCCGGGCTGTTCTGCCCGAGCGGAAAGGCGAGTTACCCGAGTGTCCTCGCCCAACTCGGCGGACCGGCAGTCGTCGCTGGGGTGCCCCAGGTTGCAGTCGTCGTTCCACCCAAGCCGGGTGGAACCGGTGAAGTCGACCCAGCTGTCTTGATGGTGGCGCGTGAACTTGGGTTACGTGAGGTGTTTCGCGTCAACGGTCCTGCTGGAATTGCCGCACTCGCATGTGGAACCGAGACGATTCCGAGGGTTGTCAAGATCATGGGGCCGGGCTCGCTACCGGTCACGGTGGCGCAGCTCGAAGTGCAGCGATACGGCACAGCGGTCCATCTTGCTCTTGGGCCGACGGAAAGTGTCGTGATCGCCGATGACACGGCGAACCCCGACGTACTCGCTCTCGATCTGATGACCGAAGCGGAGCACGGAACGGACAGCTGCACGCTGTTCATCACTGCGAGCCGAGATCTGGCGCGTGCCACAGAAGATCGACTGCGAATTCACGTGGCTGGTCTTCCGTTCGAACGAGCACAGGCAGTGCGCTCGTCTCTCGGTGTGAACGGCGGATGTGTTCTGGTGAGCGATCTCGAAGAGGCAGCAGAAGTCGCCAACAGATTCGCCCCGGAACACCTGCAGTTGGTGGTCGACGAGTCCGTCGAACAGCAGGTCCTCGAGAAGATCGTGCATGCAGGCGAGATCCTGCTCGGCCAGTCGACGCCGTTTGCAGCTGCGAACTTTCTGATCGGGTGCCCAGCATCGCTTCCCACGAACGGGTTTGCGCGAGTGAACGGGGGCGTGACCGTCGATTCATTCGTCAAGCGCACCGCAGTTGCGCGGGCGAGTCGCAGCGCGCTCGAGCGACTTGCCCCATCGATCGTCGCACTTGCCGATGCAGAGGGTTTCTCTGCCCACGGCAATGCGCTGCGAGACAGGACTCCGTCATGACTCGTGCAGTGATGTGGTTTCGGCGCGATCTGCGTCTCGCTGACAACCCAGCTCTGGCTTCTGCGCTCGCACAACACGCCGACGTTGTTCCACTGTTCGTTCTCGATCCCGCATTGCTCGATGTGTCCGGCATGCCGCGACGTGCATTCTTGATGAATGCTCTGCGCAGTCTCGATGCGTCGATGAACGGCGCTCTCGTGCTGCGCAGTGGAGATCCCGTGGATGTGGTGGCGGCTGTGGCACAAGAAGTTGGAGCGCACGATGTCTTCATCGCTGGCGATTTCGCGCCGTATGGAATGAGACGTGATACAGCGGTGCGAGGTCGCCTCGAATCAGTCGGCTGCCGTCTCCATGTCGTGGGCTCGCCGTATGCAGTCGATCCGGGGACAGTGATGAAAGACGATGGTTCGCCGTATTCAGTCTTCACGCCTTTTTCCCGGCGCTGGCTCGAGAGAGGTTGGAGTCGACCGATCGACGCTCCGTCGAAGCCGTCGTGGTGTGGGCGTGGCGATGTCGTCAGCGATGCTCTCCCTGTGCCGCCCGAAGTTGCATTCGAACTTCCAGCATCGAGCGAGGAGAGCGTTCACGCCCAGTGGGAGGAGTTCCGAGACCGGGGAGACGATGGACTCGACGGCTATGCCGAGCGAAGGAATCTTCCTGGTGTCCCGGGTTCGAGTCGATTATCGACAGCACTTCGATGGGGCCTCGTGCACCCGCGACAGCTGTTGGCAGATCTTCGGACGGGGAAGTCGCACGAGTCGTATCGCAGTGAACTCGCGTGGCGCGAGTTCTACGCAGATGTCTTGCATCGGGTCCCCGAATCGAGCTGGCGCAACTTGAATCGCAAGTTGGATGGCATCGAGTTCGACACCGGGGAGCGGGCACAGAGCAATTTCACGGCATGGTGCCGCGGGGAGACCGGCTATCCGATCGTCGATGCTGCCATGCGTGAATTGCTGACCACTGGTTGGATGCACAATCGCACGCGCATGATCGTGGCCAGTTTCTTGGTCAAGGATCTGCATCTGCCGTGGCAGTGGGGCGCCAAGTTCTTCATGCAGCACCTCGTGGACGGCGATCTGGCAAGCAACGCACACGGGTGGCAGTGGACTGCCGGAACGGGGACGGACGCTGCGCCGTACTTTCGCGTGTTCAATCCGGTTCTCCAGGGCGAACGGTACGACCCTGACGGCGACTACGTTCGCCGATTCGTGCCCGAACTCAAGGCGCTTCCGGCCGCTTCGATCCACGCCCCGTTCGATTCGAAGCGGAAAGGTTCCGGTGTGCCATTCGGCTACGTCCCGCCGATCGTGGACCACAGCGTGGAACGGGATGTGGCGCTTGCCCGTTACAAGGCTCTCGACTGAGCACTCGCCATTCCCGGATATCCTGCCGGTGTCATGCTTGATGATCGAAAGACCGCCATCCTTCGAGCCGTCGTGCAGGAGTACATCGGCACGGGGCAACCAGTCGGCTCGACTCATATTGCCAATGCGCCCGACATCAATGTGTCCTCCGCGACAGTGCGCAACGAAATGGCCGTACTCGAACAAGAGGGGTTTCTGGCTCAGCCGCACACATCGGCAGGCCGAGTTCCGACTGACAAGGGCTATCGCTTCTTCGTCGATCACCTGACCCAGCCCGGTCGACTCGAGGACGTCAAGGTCACTCAGGTTCGGCAATTCTTCGATGGAGCGCACGGTCGGCTCGAGGAACTCCTCGCGCGAACTTCGCACCTCGTGGCCGGTCTCACGAATTACGCGTCCGTTGTGCTCGGCCCCAAAGTTGAACGGGCAGAAGTTCGTTCGGCACAGATCGTCGGCCTCTCGGCGCGACAGGCACTCGCGGTAGTAGTCATGTCCAACGGATCGGTTGAAAGCGAGCATCTCGAACTGGATGCCGAAGTTCCCGAGACACGCCTGACCGCTGCAGGATTGCATCTGCAGAAGTATTTGGTTGGACGGAATCTTTCCGAGGACATTCAGATCGGAGCTAGCGGGGATTCATCGGTCGATGTCATTTGCACGAAGGCGCTGTCAGCCCTTCGACGCGTCGATGCTGACGATCCTGTCTACGTCGGCGGGGCTGCGTCGATGGCATCGGCATTCGAAGCTGTCGATGTTGTTCGTCAAGTTCTGCAGACCCTCGAGCAGCAATACCTCGTCGTGACTTTGGTACGCGACATCCTTGATCGCGGACTCAGCGTGTCGATCGGCGCCGAACATGGCATCGAACCGCTCGCAAATTGTTCGGTTGTCGTTGCGCCTGTCGTGGTGGACGGTGAGCGTCTCGGAACAGTCGGAGTTCTCGGACCAACGCGGATGAACTATCCCCAGGCTATGGCGACCGTCGAGGTGGTATCGGAACGTTTGGGTCGTCGCCTCGGCGAAGGGTGATCTGAGTGGCCGACTACTACGAACTGCTCGGCGTCGATCGCGATGCCAGCGCCGATGAGATCAAGAAGGCCTATCGCGTCATGGCGCGCAAGTTGCACCCCGATGCGAATCCCGGTGATGAAGCCGCTGAAGAAAAGTTCAAACAGGTGGCTCAGGCATACGAAGTGCTGTCGGATCCTGAAAGTCGCGCACGCTACGACCGATTTGGTGAAGCAGGCGTGGGGGGCAGCAACTCGGGAGACTTCTTTTCCGGATCCGGCGGCCTCGGAGACATCTTCGAGTCGTTCTTCGGAGGAAGTCCCTTCGGTGCTTCGCGAGGAGCTTCAGGTCCTCCGCGCGGACAGGATCTCGAAGTTGTTGCAGACCTGCAGTTCGAACAAGCGGTATTCGGAGCAACGGTTCCTGTCGAGATTCGCACTGCGATCGCGTGTGAGGACTGCGATGGAACCGGAGCCGGAGCAGGAACGAAACCGGTGCGGTGTGTCGAATGCGATGGACGCGGTCAAGTGCAGCGCGTTCGTCAGAGCCTTCTCGGCCAGATGGTGACGTCGCAAGCTTGCCAACGTTGTCGCGGATTCGGTGAGGTCATTGCCACACCATGCGCGACCTGTAGTGGCGATGGACGCGTCGTGGCCGAGAAGACGTATCAGGTGGATGTTCCCGCAGGCGTCGATTCCGGCGCAACATTGCGCTTGACCGGACGAGGTGCGGTCGGGCCCCGCGGGGGTGGTGCAGGAGATCTCTTCGTTCACTTGCGTGTCCAACCGCACGATCGATACGTGCGGGACAGCTTCGATCTGGTGACGTCGGTCGACGTGTCGATCGCTCAGGCAACCCTGGGAACGACGATCGAGTTGGAAACTCTCGATGGAGTCGAGACTTTGGCGGTCCCACCGGGAACCCAGCCTGGGCGAGTCTTCATTCTCAAGAAGCGCGGCGTTCCTCGGTTGCAGTCCACCGGTCGCGGAGATCTCAAAGCAGTCGTGAAGGTCCTCGTGCCGACGAAGCTCGACGAGGAAGAAGCGAAAGTCTTGCGCCAGTTCGCCCAACTACGCGGTGAGGATGTGGCACCTGCCGACTCCGGATTCTTTGCGCGGATCAAGTCGGCATTTTCATGACGTCGCGCCGTCACGCAGCGGCGCACGTCTTCGTTCGAGACCTTGCCCTTCCGGTTCTCGAGGATCAGGACGCGCATCATCTGCTGCGAGTTCTGCGGATTCGTCCCGGCGAGACAGTGACGGTGAGCAATGGCAGCGGAGCGTGGCGAACATGTGTGATGTCATCTCGGTCGGACCTCGAAGTCGTCGATGACACCCTGCACTCCGAGCCATTTCCCGCGCATCCGATCACGGTTGTCTTTGGTGTGACCAAGAACGACAAGCCTGAAACCGTCGTTCAGAAGTTGACCGAACTCGGTGTCGACCACATCGTTCCGGTCTTGCTGGATCTCTCGGTCGTGCGCTGGGAGGACGACAAGATCGAGCGACAACACGAACGCTTCGTGAAGGTGTCGCGAGAGGCTGCGATGCAGAGCCGCCAGATCTTCCTACCCAGCGTTCACCGAGTTGTGTCCGGCCTCGAAACTCTCTTGGAGAGTTCTGTGATGAAGGGGCAGTGGGGTCGAGTGGCTCTTGCCGACCCTGATGGGTCGGGAGATGTGGCTGCAGTCTCCGCTCTCATCATCGGGTCGGAGGGTGGATTCAGCCAGCGAGAACTCGATTTGGTGGATGCCCGAGTGTCTCTCGTCGGAGGCGTGCTGCGGGCAGAGACAGCAGGAATCGCAGCGGGAGTTCTCCTCGCCCATGCACGGACGCGGTCGTGAAGCCATGAGTCCGTCTCTGCCAGAGACGTCCGCAGATCTTTTCGGTGTCTATGTGCACATTCCGTTCTGTCGGCATCGGTGCGACTACTGCGCTTTTGCCACCTTCACGGACAAGGACCACATCATCGCCGAGTACCTCTCTGCGTTGTCTCGAGAGATCGATCTCGCACGGGATCTCCCTGACGCAACGTCGATCTTCGTTGGCGGTGGAACACCCACTCGGGTGCCCCCTCGAGACCTGGTCGAAGTTCTGGCCCGAGTCCGTCGTACGACCGATGCGGAGGTGACGATCGAATGCAATCCCGATGACGTGACCGAAGAGATGTGTCGGATCTATGCATCGGTTGGCGTGAACCGGATCAGTCTCGGAGTCCAGTCGATGCGCCCTCATGTTTTGCTGAGTCTGGGTCGAACGCACAATCCGGAGAATGTTCGAAGAGCGGTCGATTCTGCGCGAGCAGCAGGGATCGGCAACATCAACCTCGACATCATCTATGGAGTTCATGGGGAGTCGCTCGACGATTGGGAGTCGACGGTGAGGGGAGTCGTTGGTCTGGAGCCGGACCATGTGTCTGCGTACGGCTTGACGGTCGAGTCGGGAACGCCACTAGCGGACGATCCAAGCCGGCATCCCGATGACGACGTGCAAGCGGAAATGTACGAATGTGTGGACGACATTCTTGGAACGTGTGGATTCGCGAACTACGAAGTATCGAACTGGGCTAAGCCCGGCTACGAGAGTCGCCACAACTTCACCTATTGGCTGCAAGGCGACTACCGCGGGTTCGGGACAGCCGCCCATTCGCATGAGAAGGGCGCACGATGGTGGAACGTGCGTACACCCGAGCGTTACATCGAACTCGTACGAGAGCGGGGGGAGGCCGAGTCGGCCAGAGAAATCCTCGACGACGAGCAACGAAGAATCGAATCACTGCAGTTGGTGCTCCGTACTCGTCTCGGTGTTCCTCTCGACGCCTTCGATCCGGCTGACTTGGCGTTGATGGAAGATCTGGTGGTGAGTGACGGTCGGCGTGTCTGCCTGACGCGCGCGGGGAGGCTTCTCGCAAACGAGATATCGATGCGTTTGCAGTGAGGCTTCGAGCGTGAACTCTCCGTCCAACGTGAGGATTTCCTGGGGGACTTTCCCGTTTCGAGGGTGTGAGCGCTGAGGGACTTCACGGTAGAGTCGTGGGTCTGTAGGGCGTGTAGCTCAGTTGGTTAGAGCGCCACCATGACACGGTGGAGGTCCCGGGTTCGAGTCCCGTCATGCCCACCATTTGCTTCAGCGGGCGTTGTCGCCAAATCGATACTCGTAGGTGAGCGCACCGATCCGAGTTCGCAACTCATCCTCGAGTGGTTCGTTCACTGCGGCGATTGCATCGGCGAGTTGCTCCGGTCGACTGGCACCGATGATCGGTGACGTGATTACCGGGTTGTCGAGCACCCACTGCACTGCCAGTGTCGCCATCGACACACTAGCCTCGTCAGCGATCGTGCGTAGATAGTCGACGGTGTCGAACATGCGCTCGTGCCAGTAGCGCTCCTGGTAGCGCTCAGCTGCGTAGCCGAGCGTGAAACGGCCGCCAGCGGTGGGTTCGCCCCGCTTGTGCTTGCCCGTCAAGAATCCTCCAGCCAAAGGGTTGTACGGAATGACCGCAATGCGCTCTTCGTCGCACAGCGGGAACAGTTCGCGTTCGTTCTCGCGAAACAGCATGTTGTATCTCGGCTGCACCGATTCGAAGCCGGTCACTCCCAGAAATTCGGCTCGTCCGATGGCGCGGGCGAGTTGGTACGCAAGAACATTCGAACATCCGAGGTAGCGAACCTTTCCCGAACGCACGAGGTCGTCGAGTGCACGCAGTGTCTCGTCGATCGGAGTGGATGGATCCCACGAGTGGATTTGGTAGAGATCAATGTGGTCGGTCTCCAGGCGGCGCAACGAAGCCTCGACTGCACGCATGATGTTCTGCCGAGAGTTGCCGCTGTCCCAAGGTTTCGGACCGGTCGGGAAGAAGCATTTGCTCGCAACGATGAACTGGTCTCGTCGTCCCTTCAGCCACCGACCGAGGATCTCCTCGGTACGCCCGAAGAGGTCTGGCGGTGCACCGAGCGGGTACACGTCGGCGGTATCGATGAAGTCGATTCCTGCCTCCGCTGCGGTGTCGAGGATCCGTATCGATGTCTCTTCATCGCATTGATATCCGAAGGTCATCGTGCCCAGGCAGAGTCGCGAGACCTTGAGGCCCGTGCGACCGAAGTTCACATGATGCATGACTCGACCCTAGACGGGATCAGTTGGCCGCCACCCAGACATCGATCTGTTGACGCACAACGTCGAGAATCGACAGGGCAGCGATCTCCCAGTCGACAGCGTGGAGCCCCCATCTGTCGTCAAGATCGCCGCGAATGTCGTCGGCACGTGGATCGGTCGGATCGGGCTGAATCGTCACTCGCAGATACGAGAAGTCACCCTCGCTCACACACTCTGCCGATATCAACCCTGGGAAACCCATGAATGGCGTGGCGATCTTCTGTTGTCCGGAGCCGTCGGCATACCCCCAATCGGAGGTCGAGAACGCCGACAACAGATCACCAGAGCCGCCGCTCAATGCAGCCGGGTTGGTGCATCCTGCTTCTTCAGTGGGATCGGGTGCCTGGCCCATCCCAGCGGCCTTACCGAAGAATGCATCAGGGCTTGGCGGTTTGGTGTCGCGAAAGGTCGCGAACGTCATGATGCAGCCGGTCTGCTCGGCACTTCGACACATGGGCAAGTTGTCGAATCGACCTCCCACATCGCCACTGCGCGGCACTGCAATCGAACCCCCCAGCAGCGCAGCCGACACGATGAGCGATCGCTGTGCGTCGTCGCCATCAATCACCTCGTCGATCAGACGCGCCATCTGGCCGGTGCCTTGTGAATGGCTGAGGAGAATGACGCCGCGACCCTTGTTGTCGTTGGCGAGGTAGTGCTTCCATGCATCCTGGACGTCGTCGAATGGGAGGTTCCATGCCTGGGCCCGGTCACCTGGTAGCGATGGGTCGAAGAGCCCGGCGAGCGTGACACTGCGGTAGGTGGGTGCGAACAGGCGGCACACACTCGAGAAGCGTGCAACTTGTCCATAGGCGGTGACGCGCTCATTGCCGGCCGAGTAGTCCGAGTTCAGCGACACGTCTTCACTGGATGTCGGATAGAGGTAGAAACAGTCGACTGATGCGTCCGGATCGGGCGCGAATTCGAGGACCTCGGTCGATCCGTCGGCATTCACCAACGTGACACTCGTATCGTCGTCACACGTGTCCGATGTGTCGGGCCGGCATGTCCAGTTGGCCGGATCGGAGTACACCTTGCTCACGTACGGCTCGACGATCGATTGTGTTGCCGCCTGTGCCGTCGTGTCCGTGGGTTCGAAGGAGGTCGACGAGCCATCTCCACCGCATGACGCAGTGATGAGACAAGCGAGGATGACACCAGCCAGATGATGCTTGTTCATACCGCAATGGTAAGCACGGACGAACTGTGTTGATCAGTTCGACTCACTGACGAGCGCGTCAATTCTTCTCACGTCGCCAGATGTTGCAGCGTGCGGCTCGGTCAAGGGTTGCGGAGAAGAGTTTCGAGGTCATCCAGGCGAAGTCGAACGAGAGGCGTCCACCACGGCTTGAGATTCTCTGGCGGCCCCCATGAAGATGCCCTTTGCCATCAGCGACGTCTCGTTCTTGCGTCGTACGAGATAGATCTCGGAGCGGATCGCGTGGACCGTACGATTTTCCGGGTCCGCATCAGCCGCGAAGTCGATGAGGTGGCATGCGAGGCGGAAGTCTCCGTCCTCAGCAGCTCGACGGGCCCGTTCTGCCATGGCGAGGGAACCTCCAGAAAGTTCGGTGAGAACTTGAGCGAGGTGCTGGTCGGGAGCAGGTTTCAATCGTGCCGGTGCGCCGTCCCACCACCCGCCATAGAGACGCCAGATGTTGCGAATCACGAATTCGGGTTCGTCGTAGAAGGGACGAAGATACGGCTTGGCGAGTGTGTCATCGGGAACACGCACCGAGTGCACGATGTGGTCGAGAGTTTCGCCGGCGTTCATCATCGCCAGCACCTCGTCATGCAACATTTCGAGCGCAGTGGCGATCTCGTCGAGAACTCGTGCAATCCGGTCCGCACCCGAAATCGGCAGACCGTGTGCGGGAACGAGTAGCTCCGGTCCGAGGGCACGCATCTTGCGCAAGGCGCGTGCCCAGTCGAGTGGATAGCGCTGCACTTTTTGAGGATTGCCTGCGTTGGGGAAGTTCCAGATGACGAAGTCACCCGAGAAGATCCATTTCTTGTCCGGCACCCAGGTCCACAAGTGATCATCGGTCTCGCCGCGATCGTGAAACAGGTCCATCGTCGCACCTGACGCGAGAGTGATCTCGGCGTGATCGTCGACCTCGAGTGTCGGCTGAAGTACCGATGCCGGTAGAAAACGACGCGCCCCCGGTCGCACTTGGACTGACGTACCCGAATCAGCCTCACCGATTTGGAGATTCAACTCACCGCGCAATCCACCGAATTGACGAGCATTGATCGTCACGTTCCAACCAGCCGTGACGTCGTAACGTGCGAGCCTGTTGGCCACATTGACGTGACCGATCACAGTGGGCTCTATTCCTGCGGTTCGGGCGTCAGCTGCAAAGAAGCCGGATCCACCGACATGATCAGCATGGCCATGTGTGTAGACGAGAGTGCGAAAGGGATTGTCCGGGCGCCATGTGCGGATCGATCTCACCACATCAGCGCCCGTGTGAGCCCCGGATGTGTCGAAGCAGACGAGATCGCTGTCGACGTCCCAGACTGCCACATGGCTGAAACTCTCGACCATGGCCAGATCCGGAGCGATTTCCGAGATCTCGTTCGTGACCCGATTGACGGGCTGATCGGCGTGTCCTGAGTCGATGATGCGGGCAGAGAGATCGAGAAGGTCGGCCATGGGCCGACGATAACTGCTTGACGTTCAAGTCTGGGGTGTTCCTGAGCATCGTGGGCAGAACGGCTAGGGTGGACAAGTGCAATACAAGTGCCGACCGCTGTGCCGGTGCTCAACTCGTGGCGGAGATCGAGCCGGCACGACAAGACTCATAATGCCGGCGCTGGATCCGGCACCCGATGCGGAGGCACCCTGATGGCCAAGATCAAAGTTGACAACCCGGTGGTCGAACTCGACGGTGACGAGATGACTCGAATCATCTGGCAGTTCATCAAGGACCGATTGATCCTTCCGTATCTCGACGTGAATCTCGAGTACTACGACCTCGGCATGGAATACCGCGATGCAACCGATGATCAGGTCACGATCGAAGCAGCGAACGCGATCTTGAAGCACGGTGTCGGAGTGAAGTGTGCGACGATCACGCCCGACGAGGCTCGGGTCGAGGAGTTCGGCCTCAAGAAGATGTGGAAGTCGCCCAATGGCACCATTCGCAACATTCTCGGTGGCGTGGTGTTTCGCGAGCCGATCATCTGCAGCAATATTCCGCGCCTGGTTCCCGGATGGACCAAGCCGATTGTCATCGGACGCCATGCTCACGGCGATCAGTACAAGGCAACCGACTTCAAAGTTCCTGGTGCTGGAACGGTGACGATCACGTACGCGCCAGCTGATGGAAGTGCGCCGGTGGAGATGGAGATCGCAAAGTTCGGCAAGGACGGCGGCGTGTCGATGGGGATGTACAACTTCAACGACTCGATTCGCGACTTCGCGCGAGCTTCCATGCGGTACGGCTTGTCGCGCAACTATCCGGTGTACCTGAGCACCAAGAACACGATCCTCAAGGCCTACGACGGTCAGTTCAAAGATCTCTTCCAGGAGGTCTACGACAACGAATTCAAGGCTGAATTCGAGGCAAAGGGTCTGTCATACGAACATCGACTCATCGACGACATGGTGGCCTGCGCGATGAAGTGGGAAGGCGGCTACGTCTGGGCATGCAAGAACTACGACGGTGACGTGCAAAGTGACACTGTCGCCCAGGGGTATGGATCTCTCGGTCTCATGACGTCGGTGCTGATGACCCCCGATGGAAAGACTGTCGAGGCTGAGGCTGCTCACGGCACAGTGACTCGTCACTATCGCGAACATCAGAAGGGCAACAAGACGTCCACCAACCCGATCGCCTCGATCTACGCGTGGACAGGCGGCCTCAAACACCGCGGCAAACTCGACAACAACCCGAAATTGATCGACTTCGCAGAGAAGCTCGAGCAGGTGTGTGTCGAGAGTGTCGAAGGAGGCGAGATGACGAAGGATCTTGCGATCCTGATTTCGAAAGACCAGCCATGGTTGACGACAGAGGACTATCTCGCAGCGATCGATCATCGTCTCCAGCAGAAGATGAGCTGATCGTTCGTGCGGGCGGTCGTTCTGCGCTCACGCGGCGGTCCCGAGGTATTGGGGTTCGAGGACGTTCCTGACCCAGTGCCAGGGCCCGATGAGGTGCGCGTGCGTATTCGAGCCACGGCACTCAACAGGGCCGACATCTTGCAGCGCACGGGAGGCTACGCCGATCCGCGTCCAGGGTTGACACACGAAATCCCAGGACTCGAGTTCTCTGGAGTCGTCGAATCTGTCGGTGCACGAGTCACCATGTGGAAACCTGGTGATCGCGTCATGGCCATCGATGCAGGCGGCGCGTATGCCGAACTCATCTGCACTCACGAACGGCAGTTGATGCGCGTTCCGGACGAAGTTCCACTCGGCGATGCAGCGGCAATTCCTGAGGTCTTCCTGACCGCGTGGGATGCCCTCGTCGTGCAGGGCGGGCTGACATCGGGTCGATGGGCGCTTGTTCACGCTGGAGCATCAGGCGTTGGTACGGCTGCGATCCAGGTTGCCAAGGCAATCGGCGCTCGAATCGCCGTCACATGTTCGGCGGCGAAGATGGATGCCTGCCGCAATCTCGGTGCTGACATCGTGGTCGAACGCTCACCGAACGGGTGGCTCGACGAAGTTCAGCAAAGGGTTCCCTCAGGCTTCGACGTCGTTTTGGATGTGGTCGGCGGCGACGAGGTCGATCGAAATCTTAGGGCGGTAGCCAACAAAGGTCGAATCATTCAAGTTGGGTTGATGGGCGGAGGCACAACGCCAGTCAATGTCGGACTGTTACTCATGAAGCGAGTGACGTGGATCGGAACGACGCTGCGATCACGGCCGATCGAAGAAAAAGTTGCAGTGACCAGAAGGTTCGCCAGCGAAGTACTGCCTTTGTTCGAGGACGGAAGTCTGACTCCCGTGATCGACACGCGGTTTTCTTTCGAAGACATTGCTCGTGCCCATGCCCACATGGAGAGCAATGCGAACACCGGCAAGATCCTGGTCGATGTGGACACCGCGGTGGAATGAACGAAGCAAATGGGGCGGTGCGTGGATCGAGAAGTGAGGAAGTCGCGCTGAAGATCGACTACCGACCCGGCCTCGACGGTCTTCGAGCAGTTGCCGTCATCCTCGTTCTCGTCTTTCACTCCGATCTCGGGTGGATCCCAGGAGGTTTTCTCGGAGTTTCGGTCTTTTTCACTCTGTCGGGATTTCTGATCACGTCGCTTCTCCTCTCCGAAGTCGAAGATGGCGGACGGGTGGACCTTGGGGCCTTTTGGGAGCGAAGATTCCGCCGCCTATTGCCACCCGCTCTCATCACGATTGTTGGCGTCTGCGTCGCGTCGGTGTGGCTCAGCACTTCGGTCGAGCAGTCGCGTTTGCGTGGCGATGCCCTCGCTTCGGTGTTCTACATGAGCAACTGGCGTTCGATCCTGGCGGATCTTTCCTATGAGGAGATCTTCTCGACGACGAGTCCGCTGATTCATCTTTGGTCTCTGGCAATCGAAGAGCAGATGTATGTTCTGATCCCTCTCATGGTTGTCGCGTGGACATCGCTCGGTTTCGGGCGGCTGGCGCTTGGCGCGAGCGCGCTCGCTCTCGCC
>JBJTGN010000315.1:0-1764 GCA_046093905.1 Actinomycetota bacterium | reverse complement strand
GCATGCAGGATTTGGCACGCCTCGGCCGTGTAGTCGCAACCCATGTTCGCCACGGGGTGGATACGCTTGATGTTCAGCCATGGATAGAGCGAAATAATCCGACGCTCACGAGCAAACAGGCAGCCTTATTTGTGATAAGTGCGACGAGGATTTGGGCACCAGATTTCCTCGAGTGGTACTGGGGTTGCGGCAACGGCCCGACCTGTGAGCAGGTAATGCCCAGGGGAGCTGTTACAACACCATGGGGCAATCCGGCCGACCTTCTTCCGGCTTACAGATATCCTCCCGGCTAACGCCAAGGGACCAGTACAGCCGTAAAGCCCCTCGGGCAGGCTGTTCACGCGCCCGTACGTGCCGCCACGATTAGCTTCCGTCGCCGGACATAGCCGCCGCTAGTGGTCATCGGGGCCGGGCGACAAGCTCCTCGGCTGTGTATCGGCGGCAGAGGTGGCCGCCCGCGCCGATAAACCAAATGATCTTTTAGCCAGCGAATTCCGCCCCGCCGGCCAAAGCCATGCCGAGATGCTAAACGACAGTGACACTGACCCAGTCGTCATCGAGGTCCGCGAGGTATCGATGCGCTATGGAATCCGCCTTGTGACAGAACTAAGGGCAACTCTCGGAGTCTTTTACTACACCGAAGACTACGTTCGTCTGGGAGGTGAAGGGCATGCCGGGGGCTGGCGTCGACGAACAGACTTGCCAGTTTCGATCCATTATTTGTTGGCGGCCCCTGCCGGTTAGATCTTCAGACGTCGAAACATACATGGGGTTTCCGGTCAGCGCCTGCAGATCATCCTGCGCTCGCTGCAGATTTTTGCCGATCTCATTAGGCATGATCCAACTCTCGACAGGAGCGCCTGCGGCTGAGGAGCTCTCGGTAGTCGAAACTTCAGTAGGCGGGGGCCCAGTAGTTGAGGGTTGTTGCGCCGACGTTTGTGTGACAGTCACCATAGATGTAGCCGTGACTGTGGATACAGCCTGCGAAGGGGATTTGCTGCCGCCTCCACATCCGGCGAGTGTGCAAACGAGACCGCACGCGAGTGCCGTGCCGCCTACCGCGTTGGGAAACTTCATTTAGTGCCCTCCCGGTTTCATCGAGTTGTGCGCGTTCGGAACCGCTCTAATTCCGAGTTTCTAGGAAAGACGAGGATTAATTAAGGCAAAGGATCCCCACCCCACAGATGTCAAACCAGTCAAGGGTGGTTGGGAACCCCCGTCGCCATTTGGCAACCAGAGCCCAGCGCCGTGGCTGAATTGGACAGCCGCTGTTGAGCGGCAACATCGTTGGGGTTGACGGTCAGCGCGGAGTAGGCCTCAGCGACGTTCTCTAGCAGTGCCGCATCCGACGGGATGATCCGGGGTTCGATAGCGCGCAGTTGACGCGCGGTGAGGGCCGGATTCGAATCGGGTTCTCCCATCATGATCGCATCGATCTCATTACACACACTGGCGAGTGTGCCTAGCTGGGGCGAGGGCGATCCGGTCGGCGCCATCGGCCGCCCGCTGGAGGTACCCGAAGCTGGTGTGGAACTTGGCCTTGAGGCAAGGAGCGCGCCGAGCCCGATCAACACCAACAACACCGCAAGTCCAGCTGCCCCGAACTTCCACCAAGCCGGCAAGCCCGCAGTACTGCGCGCAGCGGTCTCCCCATCCGGAGGCATTGGTGGCAAGGAGGATTCGACCGCAGAGATTTGTGCCCGCTGGGGGGCGGAAGAGTCAGAAGAAGGAACCGGTGCCATCTGGGTAGCCGCGGCCGCGGCT
>JBJTGN010000314.1:0-3125 GCA_046093905.1 Actinomycetota bacterium | reverse complement strand
TGGTTGGAACGCATGTCGCGCATGGTGGACCGGGATCGAAATCACCCGAGCATCATCATGTGGAGTCTCGGCAACGAATCCGGATTCGGCGAGATACACGAGGCGTGTGCGGCTCTCGTTCGATCGATGGATCCGACTCGGCTTCTTCATTACGAAGGCGCCGTCTTCCATGCTGGATGGCCAGCAGGTGGACTGGGCGTCAGCGATGTGGTGTGCCCGATGTACGCACCTGTCGAGGCAATCGAGCACTATGCGCGAACCAACACGGGTGGTCGCCCATTGATCCTGTGTGAGTACAGCCATGCAATGGGGAACTCGAACGGCGGACTGTCTCGCTATTGGGAGGCCATCGACTCACATCGAGTCCTTCAGGGCGGCTTCATCTGGGAATGGAAGGATCACGGTATTCGCCAAGTTCTCTCTGATGGCAGGGAACGATTCGCCTACGGAGGTCAATTCGGAGACGTTCCCAACGACGGCAACTTCGTCGCCGATGGTCTCGTCTCACCCGAGTGCGTCCCGCATCCGGCAATGCAGGAAGTGACATGGGTCCATCGTCCTGTCGCTGTGAAGGCGGCAGGTCAGGGTCTGCGGGTCATCAATCGCCAGTCGTTCCGTGATCTGTCGTGGTTACGAGCATCGTGGACGCTCACAGTCGATGGTGAAGTTCACGCATCGGGGGAGTTGGATGTTCGCGTCGGTCCGAGTGAAGAAGCGATCATTGATCTACCCGTATCGCTGTCGACGCTCTCGACCTCGTCCGGGGAAGTTCTGCTCACCGTTCGCTGGACGGTTCGTCATGAGACCGCGTGGTGCGAGGCCGGGTATTTCGTGGCGTGGGATCAAGTCGTCCTTCGGGAACGAGGTGCTATTGCACGACCTCCTCGATCGGATGATCAGTCCTCGAACGGTCTCACCGACTTGATCGGAGGCGGGCCAAGACTCAACGTGTGGCGAGCGGCGACGGACAATGACGGCTTCAAGTTGATGCCCGACCTCGCCGAACGTATCGGGGTCGGAGGACGCGCGTTGTGGACGTGGACATCGCTCGGGGTGTCGAGTGAGGACCCGGAGTCACTCGTTCAGCACGACCATCGTTCGTACCAGGACGACTCAGGTGGAATTGTTCACGAACACGACGTGAGCGTTCCAGAGGCGCTCGTCGATCTTCCGCGTGTCGGTGTCACATTCGAACTTCCTGAGGGCTTCGATCAGCTGCGGTGGTACGGCAGAGGACCGCTCGAAAACATGCCCGACAGAAACGCGGGCGCAGTGCTCGGTATCTGGGAAGCCGCTCCTGACGAACTGCCCTACATCGTTCCGCAGGAGTTCGGCCTGCGCACCGATTGTCGTTGGATGGAGATCAGTCGATCGTCGGATGGGAAAACCTTGCGGATCGAGGCACTGAATCCCGATGGTCTTCACATGTCTGCCGTTCACCATCGTGACGAGGATCTCTTCGCTGCCGCGGATGTCACGGAACTCGTTCACCGCAGCGGACTCGTTGTGCACATCGACGTGGCACATCGAGGTGTCGGCACCGCGAGTTGTGGACCCGATGTGGATGATGCGCATCGGCTTCGATCAGGCGACTACTCGTTCGCCTATCGGTTGTCGCTCCACACCTGAGAGATTCAGCCCTTGGCTTCGCCTGCCCGACGCACGCGCAGCTTGCGATCCTCAGCGGTGAGGCACCGTCCGGTTTCGAGATCGAACGTCCATCCGTGCAACGTGCAGGTCAACACGTGGTCTTCGACGTGACCGAACACTGAGAGATCTGCTTGGCGATGGGGGCAGTAGCGCTCCATCACGTATCCACCGAGTTCGATTTCCTCACTCGGCGGGGGTGGAGCGATCTTGCCTCTTGCTTCTTCTTCGGTGCGTTGCATGCGCTCGACCGACAACGACTTGAAGAAGTTGTAGAGATACTCGTTGTACGGTCCACGTCGCCATGCCCGGAAACGACACGACAGGAACAACTTGTCGCTCCAGTCCACGGCGCGTTGGGCAACGACTGTCTCGACGAGCCTGCGGTCGATTTCGAATCGGAATCCGTAGTCCTCTCCGGCATACGCGCGAATCTGACCATTCGGGAAGTCGATGAGAATGTCGAGGTCTCCCGCACGCAGAAGGCATGCGGCGCCAACTCCTTGGCGCAAGGTTGGTGCCATCGCGAGTAGAGGTTCCCACCAGAACTTCACGGTCTGCAAGAGATCCGCTGTGGGTTCGCTCCACCGAGCCTTCATGTCGTCGAGCCAGGGCAGGTAGTCGGCCTGGTACGACTCGAGGTAGGCACGCTTGTCCGAAAAGATCGAAAGAACGGCGTCGTCGTCGAAGGGGTGCTCGATGTCGACACGTGTGACTCCGTCTGCACCGGTCGACAGTTGCATCGATGTACCGGGGACGTTCATGAGTCCTCGTCGTCCGATGGCGTCGAGTCTCGTGATGAACTCGCGTTGGTCGGGGAAGATCGAAATCTCGTCACCGTCGATGACGTTGAACTGGAACAGATCAGGGTCGAGGAAACACGGCGGACCTGCCGAGGGAACGACATATGCGGCTCCCAGTGTCTCCACGTATCGCAGCGCACGAGTGAACTGGCTGTCGATCTTCGACTTGGCAAGTTCGCGCAACGTCTCGACTGGTTCGTCGTAGACCATCGGATACCAGATCGCTCCGGAGAATTGCAGCCAGTGGAGATCGACTGGCCCGTGTGAACCGAGTGCACCGAGGTCATGTGTGCGACAGTCGTTCTGGTCGACGAGTCGATGAACGCCGTCACTGATCACGATTGCCGAGTCACCAGCTGGACCATCGGTGATCGAGGTCTCGACATGAATGGCAACGGTGAGACCGTCACCGAGGTCCATCTCTTCGCCGTCGACGGTTTGGATGAACTCGGAGAACCCGAACGATTCGAGACGGTTCCGAAGTTCGTGTGTGGGATAACCCGGAAGGATGATCGGCGTGTGACGGGGAATGTTCGCCGTCAGCCATTCTTCGTCGAGGTGATCTCCGTGCAGGTGGGAGATGTAGAGATACGAGGGGTGTCGAATGCGCTCCACAAGTGCCGGAGGCAACTGGTCATTGCGCGGAAAGACGAACCAGGATCCGAAGAACGCCGG
>JBJTGN010000313.1:0-14050 GCA_046093905.1 Actinomycetota bacterium | reverse complement strand
CCCAATCACTCCCGACGTCGGCCATACCTGTCGCCCGAGACCCTCCGATCGTGATCGCAATGACACCAGTCATCGAGGCAAGAGTGTCGATGATGTCGTCGACTTGAATCGGCCGGTTCGATTCGCCTCGATCAGCGCGCAGTCTCGATCGCCTTCCACACTCGCTCGGGAGTGCACGGCATGTCGATGTGGCGAACGCCGAGGTGACTCAGAGCATCGACAACAGCGTTCTGAACAGCGGGGGTGGCGCCGATCGTTCCGCTCTCGCCGAGTCCCTTGGCCCCGAGTTCGTTGAGCGGGGATGGAGTTTCGAGATGGATGGTCACGAAACTCGGCACTTCCGCAGCAGAGGGGAATCCGTAATCCGCAAAGTTGCCGGTGAGCGGGTTGCCGTCGTCGTCGTAGACGACTTCCTCGAACAGTGCCTGTCCGATTCCTTGTACGAGTCCACCGTGGACTTGGCCTTCCGCAAGTAAGGCGTTGATGATCCGGCCGGCGTCGTCAGCCGCATACAGATCTCGAAGCCGGACGCCTCCCGTCTGCGTGTCCACCTCGACGACGGCTATGTGCGCGCCACTGGGAAAAGTTCCTCCCATCTGGCTGAAATCTCCCTCCGCATCGAGCGAGATGCCCTCGGCTCGCGCAGCCACGACGACATCGCTCCAAGTTTTCGCAACCGCTGGCGCACCAAGGACATGGAATCTGCCCCCGTCGAGAACGACATCTTCGATATCAGCTTCGAGCAGTCGGGCCGCAACCCCACGCGCCGTATCGGCAACGGCGCCGGCGGCACGCCAGACGTTCGTTCCTCCCAATTGAACCGAACGCGACCCACCGGTGATCTCACTGCTGCGAACCAGGTCGGTGTCACCGTGAATCACCATGACACTGTCGAAAGGTATACCGAGACGATCGGAGACGAGCATCGCCCACGTTGTGCGATGTCCTTGGCCGTATGGAGTCGTGCCAGTGATCACCCGTGCAGTGACTTCACCTGCTTCGTCGATGTCGACGTCGACCGATGCAAGCTCGGAACCTCCGGACATCGCTGTGATCTCGACGTACACGGCAACTCCGATACCCAGTTGAATGGGATCGTTGCGGAGTCGTCGATCGTTCTGCTCGCGACGAAGCTCCTCGTAATTAGATGCATCGACGACGAGATCGAGAGCACCCGGATAATCGCCGCTGTCGTAGACGGTTCCCATTGCTGTCTTGTACGGGAATCGATCGGAGGCAATGAGGTTTCGACGTCGAACTTCGACTGGGTCCATACCGATCTCGGCCGCAAACAGATCGACCATCCTTTCGATTGCCGCTGCGGCTTCTGGCCGACCCGCACCCCGATAGGCGACCGTGGGCACAGTATTCGTCACAACTCCTCGCGCCGACATCGCTGCTACAGGTATGTCGTAGGTGCCAGTGAGCATCCGTCCGGTCATGAACGGCAGGAGAGCTCCCATGCGCGGATACGCACCTGCATCCTGAACGACATCCATCGAATAGGCGAGGATGCGACCGTCTCTCGTTCCTCCGAGTGTGACGTCCTGGATCTGCCCTCGTCCATGCCCGAGGCCGTTCATACTTTCGGTGCGCGACTCGGTGTAGCGCACGGGTCGGTCGACACGACGCGCCAGCCACGGAACGAGAATGTCCTCTGGGTAGAACGACGCCTTCGCTCCGAATCCTCCCCCGACATCAGGAGTGATCACGCGAATGTTCTCGGCGGGCAGGTCGTAGAACGTGGCGATGTGCGCTCTGATGGCATGTGCACCCTGGCAGGCCTGCCAATGGGTCAGACGTCGGACACCATCGTCATCCGGAGTCTCCCAGCGGCTCGCAGCCACACGAGCTTCCAGTGGGCTCGGGGCAATACGCCTGTTGAGGATTCGCTGTGACACGACAACTTCACAGTCGGAGAAGTCGACTGCTCGACCAGCTGGGAAGTCGACCACGACATTCGAGCCGTGTTGCGGGAACAACAGAACATCGTTCGAGCACGCTTCGAGTGGGTCGACAACTACCGGGAGCGGTTCGATCTCGACGAGAACCGCTTCGACCGCATCCACGGCCTGCGGTCGAGTCTCTGCGACGACGGCGACGATCGGTTCGCCTACGTATCGAACGGTGTCGTCGGCGAGAGCTGAACGATGGATTCCGGCAGGGAGGAGTGGCATATCGATCGGCACCGGACCGAGACCATCGGCCTCGAGGTCGGCATGAGTGAAGACACCGAGAACTCCAGGCATCGTTGCTGCCTCGCGAACATCGATGGAGGCAATTCGACCGTGGGCAATGGATGATCGAACGAAGACGACATGAACGGCTCCTTCGATCGACAAGTTGTCGATGAACGTTCCGCGCCCCATCGCGAGATCGGGGTCTTCGATCCGAAGTACGCGCTCGCCAATCAATCCCATACGTTCATCCCCATCGCCGTGACTTCACTTCACTGGAAGTTCTGCGTTGCGGTCAGCGTAGATTGAGGTCATGACTGTTACCGAGTCCGCTCCCCCGAAAGCACCACGCTGGACCGCCCAATGGAAGGAACTCTACGAGGAAGTCGTCACCACTGGTCTGTGCACCGGATGTGCCGGTTGCGTCGTGACCTGTCCTCACGACGTGATCGGCTACGAACACGAAGAGGGGAAGTACAAGCCCTTCCATCTGGAAGAAGAGCTCGGTCTCGGAAACTGCATCCACGGTGAGAAGGGATGCACGACGTGCACCCGCGCATGTCCGCGATTCCGTGCTTGGGAACCTGCAGCCGATCAGCATCTCTTCGGACGAGTGCGTGAACCTGATGAGATGGCCGGCATCTGGCGCCAACTCCTGCTGACCCGCGCCAAGGATCCGGTGCAGCACGAAAAGGGCCAGGACGGAGGGTTCGTCTCAGCCATGCTGATCTGGCTCCTCGAGAACGACTACATCGAAGCGGCACTCGTGAGCGGCGTCGAACCCGACGATGCATGGAAGGCGAAGCCTGCTCTGGCCCGCAACAAGGAAGAAGTTCTTGCGACGGCCGGTTCGCGGTACACCTACTGCGCGAATCCGCTTGCCTTGCGCGATGCCAAGGAGCAGGGATTCTCCCGACTCGCCCTCGTCGGAATGGGTTGTCAAACCTCCTCGCCCCCGGTGATGTGGGATCGCAAGGCAGGAAAAGTCAGTAAGCCTTTCCTCTTCAACATCGGTCTCCTCTGCTCGAAGACGTTCGATGACGCCATCTTCCCCGAATTGTTCGAGGCCAAGTATGGCTTGAAGAAGCAGGACATGGTCAAGATGAACATCAAGGGCGTCTTCCAGATCTGGATGAAAGACGGCTCGTACCACGAGATCGACCTCAAGGAATGCCACCAGTGGACGCGTGAAGGCTGCAAGAACTGTCCCGACTTCTCAGCCGAGCACAGCGACATCGCAACGGGTGGAATCGGCAAGGACAACGACTGGACCCTCACGATCGTTCGCACCGAACTCGGTGAAGAGGTCATCAACCGCATGATCGCCCAGGATGTGATCGAGGCGAGGCCGGCTCAAGAGGACGAAGTAGCGATGAAGTTGCTGCGGACTCTCAGCATTGTCAGCCGTCGACGTTGGCCGAACTGGGCAGATGGTGCTCCCGCCGTCGGCGTTCCACCTCCGAAGAAGAAAGCCGACGGAAGCGCCCCTGCAGCTCACTGAGTTGCATGTGCTCCATTAACTGCACCGAACATCTCGGCGCGCGGCGTCATCCGAGCGTCGGGTTTTCCTGACGTGCTGCGCGTTGCATCCGCTCCACGGGAGCTTCTCGAAAATCTGGGTGTGTGAGAATCCAGAACTGGTTCGACACGATCGCGTCGTGGACCTGATCGGCAACGTCAGTCGCCGGAATTCCCGTCTCGACTCCGGTGTGCAGTGCCTGGTTCATCATTGCGCTGATCGGATCGATGATCTCTGCTGGGCGAGGTCCGAGCCGATCGGACCATTTGATATCGGTCATCAAATTCGTCTTGACGAACCCAGGACACAGGACGCTGCAACTCACACCTGAACCCTTTGCGGCAAGTTCGAGGAACAAGCCTTCGCTGATGGCGACAACCGCGTGCTTGGTCGCGTTGTAGGGGCCAAATCCCGGCATCGCAACGAGACCCGCCATCGAGGCGGTATTCACGATGTGCCCCTCGTTCTGGTCGAGCATGATCGGCAGAAACGATCGGATGCCGTGTACGACGCCGTAGATGTTGATGTTGATGACCCAATCCCACACGCTGATCGGTCCGGTCCATTGATCGCCGACACCTGCGACACCAGCGTTGTTGCACAGCACATGAGCCGCTCCATAGGTCTCGAGTGTGCGGCGGGCCAATTCGTCCATGCTCTCGCCAAGAGAAACGTCGGCCATCACCGACAGAACATCTGCTCCATTTTCTCGCATCTCGGCTTCGGTACTGCGCAGTTTGAGCTCGTCGACGTCTGCGAGGACAATCTTCATTCCAGCAGCTGCGAATCGATCTGCCATCGCCCGACCGATTCCACTGGCCGCCCCCGTGATCACCGCAACTTTGCCTTGGAGATTTTCCATTATTTCCCCCTTCGATATGCGCCAACCCTAGGCGCGACGTAGCGTTTCGGCGATGGGCTACCGGTATCTCTGGACTCCACTGGAACTCGGACCGGTGACGACGCGCAACCGGATCGTGTTCAGCGCGCACCTCACGAACTACGCCCGCAATGGACTCCCCACCGAACAACATGCCGCCTACTACGCGGCGCGCGCGGCAGGTGGCTCGGGTCTGATCATCACCGAGGAGCACTCGACTCACCCCACCGATTGGCCGTACGAGAAGTTGATCCACGGCTTCCATCGAGATGTAGTCCCCGGGTACCGCATGATCACCGATGCGGTCCACCGACACCGTGTACCGATCTTCGCCCAGATCAATCACAACGGAGGTCAGGCGAGCAGCATGTTCAGCCGCCTTCCCGTATGGGCGCCATCTCCGGTTGCTGATCCGCTGTTCCGCGAAGTCCCAAAAGCAGTGACGAAGGCTGAAATCGACGAGATCATCGCTGGCTACGTCACGGTTGCCGAGCACTGCGCCGAAGGCGGGTTCGACGGTATCGAACTCCAATGCAGCCACTCCTCCATCGTGCGGGGATTTCTCTCACCGGCAACGAACAAGCGCACCGACGAGTACGGAGGATCACTCGTCAACCGCGCCCGACTTCTGATCGAGATCGTCGATGCAGTTCGCAAGATCATCGGCAATCGACTTGCCCTCGGCGTTCGGCTCTGCGGCGACGAGTTCATCGAAGGTGGCACGACGATCGACGAAGCAGTCGAGGTCGCCCAACTCGTCGAGGCCACAGGTCAAGTCGACTACATCAACACCTCGATCGGAGTCGCAACGGCGAGTCTGTTCATGATCGAAGCGAGTATGCACATCCCTCCTGGGTATGCGCTGTTCATTCCGAGTGCGATCCGCAAAGCCGTCGACCTGCCGGTAGTCGGCGTCGGCCGCTTCAAAGATCCGCTACAAGCCGAGCGTGCTCTCGCAGAAGGTCACTGCGACCTCGTGGGAGTCGTACGTGGCCAGATTGCAGATCCCGACTTTGCGGCGAAGGCCCGAGCCGGAGCAACCGATGAAATTCGTCTGTGCCTGAGCTGCAATCAAGAGTGTGTCGGACGCATGGGGCTCAACCGTTGGCTCGGTTGCATCGAGAATCCGCGCACGGGCAAGGAGCACGAATGGTTGGTGACCGACCATGTCGCAATCACCTCCAAACCAAAGAAGGTGATGATTGCCGGGGCTGGACCCGCAGGACTTCAAGCGGCGATTGCAGCTGCGCGCCGGGGTCACTCGGTCACCGTGTACGAAAAGGAGCAGTCCGCAGGAGGTCAAGTTCGCATCGCTGCGAGCGTTCCCAACCGAGCCGAATTCGGAGACATGATCCGCAACCAACTCGCCGAGTGCCGACGACTCGGAGTGTCGATCGTGTACGGAACCGGTGTCTGGCCAGGCCTGATCGACGACGTCCGACCCGATCACGTCATAGTTGCGACAGGAGCGGAGCCGACACGCCCATGGTGGGTTGCGGATCCAGAAATCGACGAAACTGCACGACGAGTGTGCGATGTTCGCCACGTCCTCGACAGCACAGCATCCATGGGCGGACCTCAGCCGGGGGATGCAGTGATCGTCGTCGACGAAATCGGATTCCATCACGCCACCTCGGTCGCGGAAGTTCTCGCCGATCGCGGTTGCACCGTCGAGATCGTGACTCCAGGCATGGTCGTCGGTCAGGATCTCGGAATCACGCTCGACATGGAGACTTGGTGGATACGTGCTCATGCGAAGGGGATCGTTCAGTCCACCGACCTCGTGCCGATGTCGTTTGCCTCTGGCGAACTGACTCTTCTGCATCATCCGACTGGCCAGAACCAGACGCGACGACCGGATTGGGTCGTCCTCGCCGTCCCACCTCGCCCCGTCGACTGGCTCTACAACGACCTGCTCGAAGCCGGCATCAGTGTCGAGCGAGTCGGAGACTGCGTCGCACCTCGTCGAGCCCACGCTGCGGTTGTCGAGGGCGAACGCGCCGGTTCGTCTGTGTGACGATCGCACGCACTGTCGCCTCGATCCATCGCCACCCCTGTCTCTCCTATGACGAGTAGTGTCGGAGCGTGAGCGCGGTCTGGGGCTTCATCAGCGATATGACCGGGTGGCTCAAGGACATTTCCGGCGGATGGTGGTTTCTGGCCATCATCTTCGTGATTGCGACACTCGACTCGGTCTTTCCTGTCGTACCGAGTGAAACAACGGTGATCATCGGAGGTGTCGGAGCAAGTGCAGCGGGAGCGGCTCCCTACCCCGTCGTCTTCGTCATCGTGTGTGGTGCACTCGGGGCCTTCTGTGGGGACAACCTGTCCTACCTCATCGGCAAGAGGGCAAGTTCCTGGGTCGAGCGGAGAGCTGCTCGTCACGAAAAATCTGCGCAGAGACTGGAGTGGGCGACCCACCAGATCGAAGAACGCGGAGGACTGTTGTTGATCACTGCGCGGTTCATTCCCGGTGGACGGACGCTGCTGACATTGTCGTGCGGTATGACCCGACAAGATCGCCGATGGTTCGCCAGTTGGGTCGGCATTGCCGCAGTGATCTGGGCGACGTATGCCTCAGTCCTCGGATTTGCCTTCGGTTCGCAGTTCGAAGACGATCACACTCTTGCGTTCCTTCTCGCATTCGGCGCTGCGCTGACGATCACATTCCTAATCGAAGTAGTGCGCTACTTCATGAAGAAGCGCTCAGGACGACTGGAAGCAAAGGCTGAAGTCTGTCGAACCGACGATCACCTGGCGCGATAGGTCCCTCCGCCACTCGAAGCGGCGTCTTTGTTGAGCCGTTTCGAAAGATGCATGCCCTCGAGAACGAACTCCACCGCCGCTGCAGCAGCTGCCGGAGATGCATCGTTGCCAACCAATGAACGCACGATCGGAGCGAGTGCAGGAATCGACTCGGCAAGCTTTGCCTGCTCGATCGAGGGAACATCCTCCCCGGTGTGAACGATCGCACCTTCTTCGAAAGCGGTCAACACCTCCCGAGTCCGTTCCGGCTCGACTACCTCACGAAAGACCGTGAGCACGGAGGCCTTGACGAGATCGCGAAGCACTTGCCCCTCGCGTCCCTCTTCGAGAGCCTCGATCTCGATCTTTCCACCGGTCGACGCAGCGAAAGCCTCCAGATCGCACACCCTCGGAACGACATGTGTTTCCCCGAGGCGAAGTCCGCGGCGAAGTGCATTTGCACACATGACTTCGAAGTTGCTGACGCTGAGACGCACACTGACACCGCTGCGCTGATTCACCTGACTGCTGCTTCTGGCGAGTTGGCTGAACATCGCCACGACCGACTCCATGTAACCGGGCACCGAGACGGTCACATCGCCAATGCTCGGCGGACGAGCCTCCTGGCGAATGATCTCGACTTCGGTCGACGCCTTCAACGGGTAGTGGGTCCGGATCTGACTTCCAAAGCGGTCTTTGAGAGGTGTGATGATGCGCCCACGGTTCGTGTAGTCCTCGGGGTTCGCCGACGCGACAAGGAGGACGTCGAGAGGCAATCGGATCTTGTATCCGCGAACCTGCACGTCACGTTCTTCGAGAATGTTCAACAAACCGACTTGGATGCGTTCGGACAGGTCGGGCAATTCGTTGATTGCGAAGATACCGCGGTTGGTCCGAGGGACGAGTCCGTAGTGCAGCGTGAGTTCGTCGCTCAGGTATCGGCCTTCTGCCACCTTGATCGGATCGACCTCACCGATCAGGTCCGCGATCGAGGTATCCGGGGTTGCCAACTTCTCCCCGAATCGATCGTCTCGATGGACCCACGAGATCGGTGTGTCGTCGCCGTTCTCGGCGACGAGGTCGCGCGCCATCTTCGACACTGGCGAATACGGATCGTCGTTGATCTCGCTACCTTCGACGATCGGCATCCACTCGTCGAGGAGCCCTGTCAGGCTCCGGATCATTCTCGTCTTGGCCTGGCCGCGCTCCCCCAGGAAGATGACATCGTGTCCCGCGAGAATCGCGTTCTCCAATTGGGGCATCACCGTGTCTTCGTAACCGAGCACTCCGTCGAAGAGCGGCTGCTTGGACATGATCTTTGCCACCGCGTTGAGACGCATCTCCTCTTTGACAGGTCGGGACATCCACCCCGACTCCTTCAATTGGCGAACGGTTCGCGGTGTCGGCATCGGGGTCGAAGAGGGGGTGACCATTCCCTCGACAGTACCCGCCCCCTGGAGGGAACGGCATGCCGGACTCTCCACTACCGTTCTTGGAGTGGATCAGCCATCACAGCTCTCCGCCGACCCGGATCGGTGGACTCGCCTCGATCTCGCCGGTACGTGGAAGGCGACACACGCGACAGATGATGTCTTGCGTACGAGCGTCGGCCTGAGGACCGACGATTCGACGTGGACGGACATCACGGTCCCTGGGCATTGGCAGACACAGCCCGGATTCGAACGCGACAACGGTCCTCTTCTCTACCGCCGACGATTCGAGACACCCAAGCCCGCCGATGGCGAGAGGCTCTTCGCGGTCCTCGACGGCATCTTCTACCAAGCCGATGTCTGGCTCGACGGCGCATACCTCGGTGATCCCGAGGGCTACTTCTCCACACACGCGTACGACATCACAGCTCTGTCCCATCTCGACACCGAACACGTTCTCTCGGTCGGAGTGACCTGCTCACCGCAGCGGAACCGCAGCTCGAAACGGAACATCACCGGAGTCTTTCAACACTGGGACTGCATCGACCCCGAATTCAATCCGGGGGGTTTGTGGCGCAACGTCCGCATCGAACGCACCGGCCCTGTTCGCATCGATGCCTCACGCATCCTGTGCCGTGATGCGTCCGAAGCATCCGCCAACGTCCGGATGTTCGCCCGGCTCGACAGTGATCGGGAACGCTCGATCCGCGTCGTCACCCTGGTCGACTCGAAGCGGGTTCACGAGCAGGAGCGCTCCGTTGCCAAGGGCTCCAACGACTTCGACTGGGACATCGACATCGACGATCCCAAGTTGTGGTGGCCCTGGTCTCTCGGTGCTCAGAACTTGGTGTCGGTGTCCATCGAAGTCTTCTGCGACGGCGAGCTCAGCCATACCGTCACGAAACGAACAGGCCTTCGAGAGGTCGCCGTCCAAGACTGGACTTTCACCGTCAATGGCGAGCGATTGTTCGTCAAGGGCGCAAACCTTGCGCCGACACGAGCTGCGCTCGGTGATGCCAGCCCCGAGGAGCTGCGTAGAGACGTCGAATTGGCACGTGATGCCGGACTCGACTTGATCCGCATGCACGGTCATATTTCCCGTAGCGACATCTACGACGCGGCCGATGAACTCGGCATGTTGATCTGGCAGGACTTCCCCCTCCAGTGGGGCTACGCACGACAGATTCGACGTCAAGCAGTTCGCCAAGCCCAAGAAGCCGTCGATGTTCTCGGGCACCACCCTTCGATCGCTCTCTGGTGCGCACACAATGAGCCCTTCTCGATCGAGTCCACCGACTTCGATCCTGCAGACAAACGCAAATTGGCTCTCCAGTTCCTGACCGGTCAGCAACTGCCGTCATGGAACAAGTCGATCCTCGATCACTGGGTGAAGAGAGCCTTCGAAAAGGTCGATATGACGCGACCCGTGATCCCTCACAGCGGGGTTCTTCCTCATCTCCCCCAACTCGACGGCACCGACAGTCACCTCTATTTCGGTTGGTACCACGGCGACGAACGAGATCTTCCGAATTTCGCCTCGAAGATTCCCCGACTGGTTCGTTTCGTCAGCGAATTCGGAGCGCAGGCAATCCCGGACTCGAATGGATTCATCGACAGTTCGGCTTGGCCGGATCTCGATTGGGACCACGTGTCGGATCGCCACGGTCTGCAGAAGCGGATCTTCGATCAACGGGTTCCGCCCGCCGCATTCGCGTCATTCGAGGAGTGGAAGGTGGCGACTCAGGTGTATCAGGCCGAACTCCTCAAACACCACATCGAGACACTTCGTCGCCTCAAGTACCGGCCAGCTGGCGGATTCTGCATGTTCGCGTTCAACGACGCGATGCCAATGGTGTCATGGAGCGTCCTCGATCATCGACGTGTGCCCAAGAGAGGTTTCACGGCCCTGGTCGAGGCATGCCGCCCCGTCATCATCGTCGCCGAACGTCCACCCGCTGTGATGCGCCCCGGACAGCCAATTTCTCTCGAACTGCATGCCATCAGTGACTTGAGAACTGCGCTGATCGAGGCGAGAGTGACTGCCGTCATCGCCTCCGGCAATACGCGCCTCGAGTGGTCCTGGGAGGGAGACCTTCCCGCAGACGAGTGCACTCGCATCGGAACGGTCGACTTCGTCGTCTCCAATCCAGCATCGAACAACGACGACGTCGTCCTGGATCTCACACTCGAGTGCGGCGATGTGGTTGCAACCAACCGCTACACAGCACTCGTGCGCTACTGATCAGACCTTCGATTCTTCCCTGTGCGCACTCCGAGTCACGGAGAGCATCGACCTCAAGTTCGAGCTGCTTCCTTGCGGTTGCGACCTTTCGACTTGCGATAGTCCTTGTTCATCAGCGCAATGACATCGATCGAGATGTCCTTCGGACATGCAGCCTCGCACTCTCCATGATTGGTGCACGATCCGAAGTACTCGTCCATGGTCTCGACCATCGCCTCGACGCGACGGAAGCGCTCTGCCTGACCCTGAGGCAACAGGTTCAGGTGCGAGATCTTTGCCCCGGTGAACAGGTTCGCCGCTCCGTTCGGACAGGCAGCAACGCATGCTCCACAGCCGATGCACTCAGCAGAGTCCATCGCTGCATCGGCCACCGTCTTCGGGATGGGAATCAAGTTCGCGTCCGGCGCACCTCCTGTCGGAGCGGTGATGAATCCTCCGGACTCGATGATGCGATCGAATGCAGATCGGTCGACCATCAAGTCCTTGATGATCGGAAATGCAGCAGCGCGCCACGGTTCGATGACGATCTCGTCACCGCTCTTGAACTTTCGCATGTGCAACTGGCAGGTCGCCGTGCTGCGCTCCGGACCATGGGCTTGACCGTTGATCATCAGTGAGCACGTACCGCAAATGCCCTCGCGACAGTCGTGGTCGAAGACGATGGGCAGTTCGTTCTGCTCGATCAACTTCTCGTTGAGAACGTCAAGCATTTCGAGGAAGGATGCCTCGTCGCTGATCTCATCGATCACGTAGTTCTCGAATCGACCCTTGTCCTGCGGTCCACCCTGACGCCAAATCTTCAGTTTGAGGTTTTTCAGATGATTGCTCACTTGTAACTCCTGGTCGCGAGATGGACTTCCTTGAATTCGAGTGCCTCTGTGTGACGAACTGCGGCCGTGGGGTCGCCTGTCCACTCCCATGCGGCCACATGTGCAAACTTCTCGTCGTCGCGTAGAGCCTCACCGTCCTCGGTCTGGTACTCGGCGCGGAAGTGACCTCCACAACTCTCGTTGCGCTCCAGGGCATCACGGCACATCAACATGCCCAACTGGAAGAAGTCGTCGACTCGACCGGCCTTTTCCAAGGTCTGATTCAGACTCTGGGCGTCTCCCGTGACGCGGAGATCCTTCTTGAACTCCTGGTACAGAGCCGGCAGCTCCGACAAGGCCTTCTCGAGGCCCTGCTCGGTGCGCTCCATGCCGCAGTAGTCCCAGATGATCTTTCCGAGTTCACGATGGAAATAGTCCGGTGAACGCGTGCCCTTGATGTCGAGGTAGCCGAGGTACCGCTCACGAGCGGCGTTCTCGGCCTCCTTGAATGCGGGGTGATCCGTACCCGGGACCGGCTTGTTGAGCATCGGAGCCAGATAATTGCCGATCGTGTACGGCAACACGAAGTAGCCATCTGCAAGTCCCTGCATCAGAGCAGATGCTCCGAGGCGGTTCGCGCCGTGGTCGGAGAAGTTGGCCTCACCAGCGGCATAGAGACCGGGGATCGTCGTCATCAACTCGTAGTCGACCCACAGACCGCCCATGGTGTAGTGCGAAGCCGGGTAGATGCGCATCGGCACTTCGTAGGGATTCTCACCTGCGATGCGCTCGTACATCTCGAAGAGGTTTCCATAGCGCTCTTCGACCACGTTCTTGCCGAGCCGGTTGATGGCATCACTGAAGTCGAGATACACACCGTTCTTCAACGGGCCGACACCACGTCCGGAGTCGACGGAACGCTTGGCCGCACGTGACGAAATGTCTCGCGGTGCGAGGTTTCCGTAGCTCGGATACAGCCGCTCGAGGATGTAGTCCCGCTCGGATTCCGGGATTTCGTGAGCCGGGCGCGTGTCGTCCGGATTCTGAGGGACCCAGACACGGCCGTCGTTGCGCAACGACTCCGACATCAGTGTCAACTTCGACTGAGTGGGATCGCTCTGCGGAATGCACGTCGGGTGGATCTGCGTGTAGCACGGGTTTGCGAAGTACGCGCCCTTGCGATGGGCCCGCCATGCAGCAGTCACGTTGCAAGCCATTGCATTGGTCGACAAGAAGAACACGTTTCCGTATCCGCCAGTTGCCATCACGACCGCATGAGCGGAGTGCGACACGACATCGCCGTTGATGAGATCGCGGGTGACGATTCCGGCACAGCGGCCGTCGATCGTGACCACGTCGACGAGTTCGGTGCGGTTGAACAACCGGACGTTTCCGAAGCCGACTTGACGCGCCAACTGCTGGTAGGCGCCGAGCAGGAGCTGCTGTCCGGTCTGGCCCCGCGCGTAGAAGGTCCGGCTGACCTGAGCGCCGCCGAACGATCGGTTGTCGAGCAGACCGCCATACTCACGGGCGAACGGCACACCCTGGGCAACCATCTGGTCGATGATGTTCACCGAGACCTCTGCCAAGCGATACACGTTGCCCTCGCGAGCGCGGAAGTCACCGCCCTTGACGGTGTCGTAGAAGAGTCGATGGATACTGTCTCCGTCGCCCTGATAGTTCTTCGCAGCGTTGATGCCGCCCTGGGCAGCGATGCTGTGAGCGCGACGCGGTGTGTCGTGGAAGGTGAACGCGTCCACCTGGTAGCCCAGTTCGGCCAATGTTGCCGCAGCAGACGCACCAGCAAGTCCCGTACCGACGACGATGACCTTGAACTTGCGCTTGTTTCCGGGCGCAACGAGCTTGGCGTCCGATTTGTAGGTACTCCATGCCTCGGCGACCGAACCACCGGGGATCTTGGAATCGAGTGTGATCGTCATTTTTCAGTCTCCGTCATTTCTCAGTTGTGCCGTCATTTCTCAGTCGAGTACGAGTCGTTCAGCCGACGATTCCGGTCATGACAGCGATGGGGAACGAGACGTTGCCCACCACGATGATCGAAGCGATGCCGATGGCGATCGCCCGACGCCATTGATTGAAACGCGGATTGTTCCAGCCCATGGACTGGAACAAACTCCACACTCCGTGGAACAAGTGCGTTCCGAGAGCCAAGTTGGCAAGGATGTAGAAGATCGACACGGGCACACGCTCGAAGCTGGCAACGACAGCTCCGTACACATCCTTCAAC